>JBILJL010000040.1:0-12155 GCA_044377255.1 Bacteroidia bacterium | reverse complement strand
TAAGCGGCCAATGCAGCGAAACCGAGGTTTATATATACAACCGATGGGGGCAGCTTTACTTTAAAGACGATGCTAGCTATTTTCGCTGGGATGGCAATGATGACAAGGGCGTAGAAGCACCCGAAGGCGTCTATTTCTTCATCCTAAAAACCAAAAAACTCAACACCGGCCAACAAGAAGAGGTTCATGGCACCATTACGTTGATAAGGTAGCACCCACTTCCCAACCCCAACCTTCAGGTTGGGGCTCTTCAACCACTCACCTCACCCCCTCAAACCCCAACCTTCAGGTTGGGGCACTTCAACCACACAACTCAAACTCTCTCTCCACCAACCCCAACCTTCAGGTTGGGGCTCTTCAACCACTCACCTCACCCCCTCAAACCCCAACCTTCAGGTTGGGGCACTTCACAAAAAAGCCCAAAGGGCTTTAATAATAATAGCCCCGCATGAAATGCGGTGGATTAATACGATTAACATCACAACAACCCTAAAAGGGTTGAACAAATTAGCTAACGTTTTAGATTAGACACAAAGGTTCCTTCTAATTTACAATTTGTGGTTTAAGTTCATTAATTATTCAACCCTTTTCAGGATTGTTAATGTTTTCTGCATTCTTAAACCCTGCATTTCATGCAGGGCTATTATTATTCAAGCCTTTCAGGCTTGCGAAAAATCTTACATTCTTAAACTTCTGACCTTTTCTGAAAAAAATTCGATACTGCAACAGTTATCGCAAAAAATGAAAAGGCCTAAAAAAAAATCTGCGTTTCCATCCAACCCGGGCCTAAAGGCACCGAGCTACTAACAAAAAAAAGGCCATCATTGCTGATAGCCTTTTAGTTGTAATTCAAATTTTCTTACAAAATTATTTTCCTTTTTTGGTCATTTCGCCTACTCTATCCATTACGCAACGGAAACCAATAGTAGCGGTTGATTGATCTTGATCCAAATAGCGTCTGTTACCTGGGCTCATCCAATAAGCTCTATCAGCCCAGCTACCACCTTTGTATACGCGAGCAGCATTATCTATCAATGAAGAAACACCATACTCATATTTTTGCTCAATATCTGGGTAACCTAACTCATCTTTGTAGCCAATGTTATCAGATTTCTTGTAGTTTCTGCGTTTGGCATTGTCTTCCTCGGTTACATCTATATATATTAAACGACCAAGACTATCTTTTTCAGAAATAAAGCCATCAGCATCTGATTTGTATTTTTTGTAGCTATTACCACGGTAAGGGTTAAAGCTTGTATTGTCTTCAAGAGATAAAGGACGATACACATCATTAGTCCATTCACTAACATTACCGGCCATGTGGTATAAACCTAGATCGTTTGGTAAAAATTTACCATCTTTAACAAGTGTAGTATACAGCGCACCATCGTTTAAGTTGCCAGCAATACCAGCACCATCACCTCTACCTCTGGTGTAGTTGGCATACATTTTACCACGAGTATTTTCGGTATCAGCTCTACGCATGGTTAAACCATTCCAAGGATAAATTCTTTTTACATCAATGTTTTCGTTGAAACCTGCAGATTTGTATGCACCGGCAGCATATTCCCACTCCGATTCGGTTGGTAGGCGGTAGCTTGGCAACAAGATACCATCTTCCATGCGCACTTGGCGCGTTTTTCCACCTGGAGAGTAATCACGCAATTCTTTTTTAACACTTGGAGTGTATAAACCAAGTAGATAAGCTTCTGTATTAAAGTTTTGATCGCCAGTTTGCTTTTGGATATCTAAATTAACAAAACCTTCACGCACCATAATCATTTCGTTTACACGATCTGTGCGCCATTTGCAATATTCAGCAGATTGTACCCAACTAACGCCTACAACAGGGTAATCTCTGTATGCTGGGTGACGTAAGTAATACAATACATATGGTTCATTGTATGATAATTTATCTCTCCAAACCAAAGTATCAGGTAATGCTTTTGAGTATATAATTGGGTTATCTGCATATTGACGCATTAACCAATGTAAGTACTCTAGATAATGAAAATTGGTAACTTCAGTTTCATCCATGTAGAAGCTACTAACAGAAGCTCTGCGCTTCAAGTTATTGTGGTCGTAGGTAAGATCTGTTTCTGCAGCACCCATCGTAAAGGTACCTCCTTCAACAAATATTAAACCCGGACCAGTTTCCTGCTCCTTGAATTTGTGTTTTTCGAAGCCACCCCATTTGGCGTCATTGTACTTCCATCCGGTAGTACTTGATTTACCTGCTTTGTTACAAGAAGAAGTATAAAAAATACTTGCTCCTAAAAGGGAGTAAAGGAAAAATTTTGAAACCGTTTTCATCACTTTATCTTAATTTTGGAATATTCAAACATAAGGAATATTTTTAAAAAAACACTTATTCACAATGTTTTTATAAAAAAAACCAATTTTATAGTTCTGGGCAAACAAGCCTTTTGTTATATCTCACGCCTTGCTTAGGCTTTGGTTTAATTTCAAAACCCAAAGAAATTTCATGAGAACCAACTGTAGCTGTTTTTGCCTTTGAAATGGTAGCATCGTAGCTGTATCCAATCTTCATATTTGGAAAACGCAAACCAATTAAAAAAATTGCAGCATCAGAATTATTTGAGGTTTGCCTGAACCAAGCTCCCAAGGTAAGGGCCTTTTGTTTCACATAAAAACCAAGATTCATTTGATAAAATTCTTTTTGTTGCATGAACAAAAGGTTGGGAGAAAGAATAATTCGCTCTTCTTCATACCTTGTTTTGTTGAGGTAAATATTTACGCCAGTATGTAAGGTGTATTTTCTAGGTAGCTTGAGAGCTTGGTCATCCTTATCTCTGTAATAAAAGCTCATATTTGGTTCAGTTAAGTTATGGATGGCTGCCCCAAAAAACATGCGGCTACTATATAATAACATGCCGGTAGAAAAATTGGGTACTGTAATTTGTTCAATTCCTTTGGCCTCTGCTGTAGGCAAAACCGCTCCCCTTGCAGGGTCTATCATATCCTCAAAAACAAATTTACTGAAATCGTACCTTCTTTGAAGAATGCCACCTTGAAGGGCTGCATTGATTGCCCATTCCCTGTTTATTTCTAGGTTATAAGAATAAATTCCACTGATACTAGTTGTTGTAAGAAAACCATCACCAGCAACATCATACGTGCTTACCATACCCAAACCGCTTTTAATCTTACCTAGGTAACCATCTACGCCAATAACCGCAGTTTTATAATTGTTTTGAAGTGCTGTATACTGAGAACGTGCATTTAAACCAACCCTGAATTTACGGGCAGCACCAGCCATGGCTGGATTTGTATACAGCGGAGAAGCGTAAAACTGACTTAATTGCGGATCTTGCGCTCTGATATCCTGCCCAATTGCCAAACAAATTAATAAGAATACGAAAATCTTTTTCATCAACTTCTTGTGTTATTGGCTTTAAAAATAATAAATTAAATCTTTAACCCAAATTAAATTATTTTAATATATCAACTCAAAATTATTTAAGTAGCTTGAAAATTAATTTTAATGTTAAAAATCAGGACAAGTTACCTTACGAGGTTTTGATTTTGGAACGCGCTTCTTTAACTCAAAGGAAATTGAAACCTCATGTGAATTGGTGGCTCCCGTCTTTGCCTTACTCATAGTTGCATCGTAAGAATAGCCAATTTTAATTTTAGGGGCTTTTATACCAACCAGAATAATTACGGCATCGGAATTTACTGAATTCTGACGGTAATATACACCGCCAACAAAAGACCCTATGCTCATATACATCCCCAAATTCACTTGATTAAACTGTCGTTGGGTTTTGAAAATCACATTCGGATACAAATTAACTTGGTTTCTTTCATTCCTATCCCTCACAATTGGAATGACCAAGCCTGCATGAGCAGTATACCTTCTAGGTATGGGATTTGAACTACCTATATAAAATGCTTGAGAAGGTTCAAATAAATTGTGTGCGGCAAAACCACCATAAAAACTTTTTGAGTATCCTATAATACCTGCACCAAAATTTGGAATAATGATGGAATTATCACCTGAAGGCTCATTTGTGGGCCTAATAAAACCTTGAGTAGTAACAATTTGATCAAACCACAGCAACTTACTAAAGTCTATGGTTTTTTGCATGATGCCCACCTGAACAGCTGCTTGGATTGTAAATTTTCTATTAACAGGAATTTGGTATGCGTAAATGGCATTGATACCAGTAGTTTTTAAGGTACCTACCCCCTGCTCATCATAAGAAGCCATTACCCCAAATGCGCCATTAATCTTATCAAAATGCTCATCATAGCTGAACGACCCCGTGCGGAAAGCACCAGACACACTGGGCCACTGGTTCCTAAAATCCATGACAATTCTACCGTGATTTACACTACCAGCAAATGCAGGATTTGTATATATCGGATTGGCATAAAACTGAGAGAATTGCGGGTCTTGCGCCCACGATTCTGCTCCCAGTAGTAGCATCATCCAAATGATTATATTTACCCTTATTACTGAGCTCTTGTTTGAATTCATTTAATTTAATGTCGATCCGATTCTAATTACCATAGAAATGCAATAATAATAATTTGTTTTAATAAAATTCACACTCAACAGCACAATTTGTTTTTATTTGTTAACGTTTAAAGGACTATTAACGAATTTTCAATAATAAGTATTTTGTTTGTACCCATGCAATTTTTAAAAAAATTAAGAAAAATTAAGCATTTTCTGCTCATTTTCAGTTTGCTTTTTGTGGCCATTTGTGATGGTATTCAAGCCCAAAATAATACCATTTATAGCGCTATTAGCTGGAATTCAACTACTTCAAATAAGTTGGGATTTTCGGGTGCTGTTTACGATGCAACAAATGGCAATGCACCAATTTTTCAGAAAAAAATTAGCATTAACGCCAATCAAATTGAGAAAATAAACATTTTACCTTTGAAAGAATCTGATTTGGAAGCAAATAATTTTACAAGTTTTCCAAAAATTTCCAATTCATACAATGTAAATTATCAAGTGGCCTATGAAAGAGGTGCAACTTTTTTAATGCTTTATTTTTATCCACTGCGAAAAGAAGGTAACCAATTAAAGAGATTGGATAATTTTAACATTGAAATTATTTATGGAAACAACCAAGCCGCTACAAGTTTAAAAAAGAAACCAGTTTATGCAGCCAATTCAGTTCTTGCTAGTGGTGACTGGATAAAAATTGGTACCACACAAAATGGGATTTATAGAATTGATTATGGAACCATTAGAAATCTTGGCATAAATCCAGATATCATTGATCCACGTAACATCAAATTATATGGAAGAGGTGCTGGCATGGTTCCACAAACAAATGCAGCAGAGAGAATAGACGACCTCAAAGAGATTCCAATTGGCTTCCAAGGGGAGAGCGACGGTAAATTTAACCCTGGCGATTTCATTACTTTTTATGGCGAATCACAAATTAACCAATGGAATTATGATGCAACTAGCAAAGAGTATTCTTTTGTTTCTAATTTTTATTGCGATACAACCTATTACTTTTTAACTGTTGGTTCGAGCCCAGGAAAGCGCATTGCTAAAGTGAATTCTACTACGGGTGAAAGTGCAGTAATTAACTCGTACACTTATTTATATCAATACAACAACGAAAAAAGCAACCTCATTAAAACAGGCAAAATATGGGTTGGTGAAGATTTTGACCGCATTACCCAACAAAATTTTAATGTAAGTATTCCATTTTTAATTACTGCTGAACCTATAAAATTTCGTTCATCAGTAACCGCTCGTTCATTTGTAAACAGTAACTTTCAAATTGAATCAAATGGTGCACCCATCATGAACCAATTATGTACCTTAGTTAACCCGGGCTACGAACAAAGTCATACTTGTGGTTTAATCATTGATAAAACTTCCTTTTCAAGTAATTCTTCTAATTTTACCCTGAAATATTCTTATGATAAACCAGCAAGCGGTAGTATTGGCTGGCTCGATTTTTTTGAAATACAAGCAAAAGCAGAATTAAGGTTACTGAATGGAAATTTTATTTTTAAAGATGCCAGTAACATTGGAGCAGGGAAAATTTCTAAATATGTTATTGGTTCAAACCGAACCCTTACTGTTTTAGATGTAAGCAACCCTGTTGAGCCTTATATAATAGAAGGAACATTTGCTGCAAACCAGTATTCATTTATTCATCCAACGGATAGTCTTAAAACATTTGCAGCTTATGATGGATCAAATTATTTACAGGTTGTAAACGGAGGTAAAATTGCCAATCAAAACCTGCATGCTTTGAGTAACCCTGATGGATTTATTATTGCACATCCTGCATTTATGAGTGAAGCAAAAAGATTAGCTAACCACCACCGTACAAAAGATAATTTTTCAATTCATGTGGTAAATGTTCAAGAAATATACAATGAATTCTCGGCTGGCTCGCCTGATCCTACCGCCATTAGAGATTTTCTGCGGATGTTTTATAAAAGAGCTGCAACGCCAGCACAAATGCCCAAATATGTTACCTTATTTGGAAGGGCTTCTTATGATTACAAATACCGCGAAAAACCAAATACCAATTTTATTCCAACGTTCGAAAGCTTAGCCTCTTTTAGTCCTACCAATAGTTATTGTAGCGATGATTATTTGGGTTTTTTAGATGACAATGAGGGTCGATGGGATGTTGGATCAAACCCCGGCGAACTATTAGATATTGGAATTGGCAGATTGCCTGTGACCAATGAAACAGAAGCCAATGATGTAGTTAATAAAATAATAGCTTATACAGGCATTTCTTCCTATAACCCATGGCGCAACAAATTGGTTTTTGTAGCCGATGATGAAGATTATAATTCACATCAAACACAAGCAGATGGTATTGCCAATAGCCAATTAAGTAAATACCCCGAGTACAATGTAGAAAAAATTTATTTGGATGCTTATAAGAAAGAAAGCACTGCTGGTGGAGCAAGGTTCCCAGATGCCCAAAAAGCTGTTAATAACTCTATTGAAAGTGGTTGCTTAATTTTTAATTATACTGGTCATGGAGGTGAGGTAGGACTCACAGCAGAAAGGGTGATGGGCATAGACGACATTAATAGTTGGACCAATGGCTTGGAGTCGACAGGAGTTAGGTTGCCGTTATTTTTAACTGCCACTTGTGAGTTCAGCAGATTTGATGACCCAGCAAGGCTATCGGCTGGAGAATTGGCTTTGTTAAACCCGATTGGCGGGGCTATAGGGTTGTTTACAACAGTTAGGCTGGTGTATTCTGGGCAAAATGCTGCGCTGAATGAAAAGTTTTATGACAATGTTGGCTTTGATTCTATTTCACAATTGAATCCACCTCGATTAGGAGATATTGTAAAAGGAACAAAGAATGCCTATATTGATCTTAACACCAGAAATTTTACCTTATTAGGTGATCCATTTTTAATGTTGGCTTATGCCAATTATGGCGTAAAAACTAGCAAAATAAATGGCAAAGATTTGGCCCTATTTAACGACACCTTGAAGGCATTAAAAAAGTTTGAAATTAGTGGATTTGTTACCGATAAAATTGGCAATAAATTAACCAGTTATAATGGTGAAATTTACCCTGTGATTTATGATAAATTCACTACTTATTCTACTCTTGGTCAAAATCCTCCTTTGAGCATGCCAATGCCGTTTGTAATGCAAAACAATGTGCTTTATAGAGGCAAATCAAGCGTAACCAATGGTGATTTTACTTTTAGCTTTGTGGTTCCAAAAGACATTGCTTATGAATATGGCTATGGTAAAATTAGTTATTATTTTAGCAACCCTACTACTGATGGAAATGGTTTTTACAATAAAATTAATATTGGAGGAACAGGCGATAGTGCTGCAATAGATAATAAAGGACCAGACATTGCGTTGTTTTTAAACGACCAAAAATTTGTGAATGGTGGCCTAACCAATGAAAATCCGAAATTGATTGCAAAATTATTTGACGAAAACGGAATCAATACTACCGGCAAAGGAATTGGAAGAGATTTAACTTTTGTAATAGACAATAACCAAACACAAGCAGTGATTGTAAATGATAAATACCAAGCCAATCTTAACTCTTATCAGAGTGGGGAGGTACAGTATGATATTAAAAATTTATCAGCTGGAAAACACCAGTTAAAATTTAAGGCTTATGATGTTTACAATAATATTGGGGAAACTACCATCGATTTTGAAGTAAGGTCTTCGGAAAAACCAACTATTTTAAACTTATTGAATTACCCAAATCCGTTCAATAATTCCACTACTTTCCATTTCGACCACAACTTAAATGGGCAAGAAATGAAGGTAATGATCCAAATATTTACTGTAAATGGCAGGTTGGTAAAAACCTTGCAATCACAATCTAACGGGGTTGGAACTCATTTCGACCAATTATTTTGGGATGGTAAAGACGAATATGGCGATAAATTGGCAAATGGCGTATACATTTACAAGTGTAAATTGCAATCGCCAGAACATAAAACCATAGAAAAATTAGAAAAATTGGTTATCTTAAATTAAATCTTGAAATTAGTCCGCAAATAATTGCATAAAACAGAATAATGAGAAATAATAAATTCAAACTTTCCTTTGTTTTTTTAGGAATATTAAGTATAAATATTTTAACAGAATCTAGCGCTCAAATTGCAACTTCGCAATTAGATGGCAGGCAAAATACCATTACAACTGCAGTTCCTTTCTTGATGATTATCCCAGAAGCGCGCGGAGGTGCAATGGGTGATGCAGGTGTGGCTTTACCTAACGACGCTAACGCCATGCATTGGAATTTATCAAAAATAGTTTTCAATGAAAAAAAAGGAGCGGTTTCTCTCAGTTATACTCCTTGGTTAAGAAGTTTGGTGCCAGATATTTCTTTGGCTTATATGTCGGCTTACGGAAAAATAAACGACCGTTCTGCCATTTCTGGTTCACTTAGATATTTTTCTTTAGGAAACATCCAGTTTACCGACCAATTTGGAAACCCTTTGGGAACTTATAACCCCAATGAATTGGCTGTTGACTTTGGTTATGCTTCAAGGTTATCTGAGCATTTCTCTTTAGGAATAGCCTTTAGGTATATTCGCAGCGATTTAGCAGGTGCATTCAACCAATCTCAGGCAGCTGTGAGAGCCGGCAACTCATACGCAGGTGATATTACTTCGTATTATACCAACAAAACCAAAATAAAATTAGAAGGTAAAAAATACAATCTTAACTACGCATTCGGCGGTGCTATCACAAATATTGGTGCAAAAATTTCCTATACCAGTAAACAATTCGAAAATTTCATCCCCATTAATTTGCGCGTAGGAACTTATGGCATGATTGAAATTGACAAATACAATTCAATTGCCTTGGCCGTAGATTTTAATAAACTCATGGTACCTTCTAACCCTATATATGCAAGGGATAGCTCAGGAATTATTATTTTGGGTACAGACAATAAACCTGTTATAAACGAAGGATACGATCCTGATGTTCCAATTATTCAAGGTATGATCCAATCTTTCTATGACGCGCCGGGAGGTTTTAAAGAAGAGTTGCAAGAAATTACTATTTCTACTGGTTTAGAGTATTGGTACGACAAACAATTTGCTTTGCGTGCTGGTTATTTTCATGAAAGTGAATTCAAGGGTAATAGAAAATTCATGACTTTTGGCGCTGGTTTCCGCTTCAATGTTTTTGGATTAGATTTATCGTACTTGGTACCAATTGAACAAAGAAATCCATTAGAAAGAACTTTGAGGTTTACCTTGATATTCGACTTTGATGCCTTTACCAGTCAGGATAAAGAACAAACCCCTAGCCCAATAACAGAATAATGCGTATAGGTTTTGGATTTGATGTTCATCAGTTGGTTGAAGGAAGGGATTTTATTTTAGGAGGAATAAAAATTCCCTCCGAAAAAGGAATACTCGGACACAGTGATGCTGATGTTTTATTACATGCTATTTCTGATGCCATTCTTGGTGCCTTGGCACTTGGCGATATTGGCGTTCACTTCCCAGATACCAGCGACAGCAACAAGGGCATGGATAGCAAAATTATTTTACAAAAATGCATTTCATTGGCCAAAGAAAGAGGTTATGTGATTGGCAATTTAGATACCACCATTGTTTGTGAAAAGCCAAAAGTTATGCCGCATGCATTGGCCATGCGAAATTGCATTGCCGCCATTTGTGAAAAAACCATTGAGGATATTTCTATCAAAGCAACTACCAATGAAAAAATGGGATTTATTGGTCGTGGAGAAGGCATTGTAGCTTATGCCACAGTATTAATGATAAAAGAAGGTACTCAATTTTAGGCGGCTAAGTGCCAAAAGCTAACGGCCAATAGCAATTTTTTTTATAAAAAATGTTATCTTGGGCACATGGCAGTGTTAAATTACTTAACAAAATTTGAAGAAGTTTTTAGCTCATTGAACGAGCAACAAAAATCGGCAGTACAACATATTGAAGGTCCTGTTTTGGTTATTGCGGGGCCAGGTACGGGCAAAACGCAAATTTTGGCGGCACGCATTGCGCGCATCTTATTAGAAACAGATGCGCTACCAGAAAACATATTGTGCCTTACCTATACAGATGCAGGTGCAGTGGCTATGCGCAAAAGACTGTTAGATTTTATTGGACCAGATTCCTACAGGGTGCAAATTTCTACTTTCCATGGTTTTTGCAATAAGGTTATTCAAGAAAACTTGGATGTTTTTGGCTTCAGAAACTTAGATCCTGTGAGCGATTTAGAAACCATTCAACTCATGCGCGATTTGGTAGATGGCCTTCCTAAAAATCATCCTTTAAAAAGATATACTGGCGATGTTTATTATGAAATATACCGACTCATAGCCTTGTTTGGCTTGATGAAAAAGGAAGATTGGTCGGCAGATTTTTTGTATGAAAAAGTTGAATTGTATTGCAATGAATTACCTACCCGAGACACTTTTATTTACAAGCGCGCAGGTAAAAACAAAGATGGAAGTACTTATGCCAAAGGTGACGTAAAAACGGATGCCTTGAACCAAGAGCTCCACAAAATGGAATTGCTAAAAGCGGCCATTGCTTTGTTTGAACCCTACCAAGAAATATTGTTAAAAAACAACCGATACGATTTTGCCGACATGATACTTTGGGTGATAAAAGCATTCAAAGAAAATGCCACCCTCCTATCCGATTACCAAGAAAAGTACCAGTTCATTTTGGTAGATGAGTTTCAAGATACCAGTGGATCACAAAATGATTTATTGCAATTATTATTGAGCTATTGGGAAGTACCAAATGTATTTGCTGTTGGCGACGACGACCAAAGTATCTACCGTTTTCAAGGTGCCAATATTGAGAATATTCAAAATTTTATTCAAAAATATGTAGGCCACATGAAGATGGTTAAATTGGAAGACAACTACCGCTCAACCCAAAAAATATTAGATGCAGCGGGTAAACTCATTCAAAGAAATACACAAAGAATTTCGGATGAAAAATTACTTTATGCCCGCAATGCTAGCATCAAAGATTTAAAGCTTGAACCAAAAGTTGTTGCCTACTTTAATCCTTTGCATGAAAGTACCGCTATTGCAAAGCAAATTGAAGATTTAAGCAAACAAAATATACCCTTAAATGAGATTGCCATTCTTTATAGAAATCATCACCAAGCAGATGAAATGGCCAATTATTTGCAAGCTAAAAACATAGAAGTAAACACCAGAAAAAGGGTAAATATTTTGCATGAACCTTTGGTTAAAAAAATAATCAAAGTAATGGAATTTTTGAGCGCCGAAACAGAAAAAGCATTCAGTGGCGAGCCTTACCTTTTTGAAATTTTACATTTTCAAGAATTCAATATTCCTTCCTTAGAAATTGCACGAATGTCTGTTGAAATTGCCAATAAAAATTTCAATGAACGACAGACGAGTTGGCGCGAAGAATTAAGTAAATTGGCCAAAAAAAAGCAGGGAGATTTATTTGAACAACATTCCACAGGCATTGCCTTGAGCAGCTTTAGTGCAACCATAGAAAATTTAATTATTGGCTGTTTGAACCAAACTCCGCAGGTAACTATCCATCAAATATTGCGCGACTGCGGAATATTAGCCGTTGCATTAACACATAAAGAAAGAACTTGGTTCATGGAAATGTTGCGTACCTTCTTTGATTTTATTAAAGAAGAATGTACCAAAACACCT
>JBILJL010000038.1:0-12206 GCA_044377255.1 Bacteroidia bacterium | reverse complement strand
TTAGAAAAAACTATTTTTCAATTGTGACTGATCCAAGGGATTCTCTTAGCTCTTATGAGCGATTTGATTCAGCTACTATTCGGTTGGGCACAACAAATCCTTCGGAGGGTATTGTGTATAATTTTGGTTCAAACAGCTATAACATGCCAGTTAACCTCACTGGCGCAGCGCTAAATCCCTATACAAATTCATTTATTTTTATTGGTAATAACACTATCAATACTTTAAATTTAGCTACAGGAAACTTAACAAACAGTGTTCCATTAAACAACCCAATTGCCCCTAGTTACTTTGATAATTATAGGTTTAATAATGCCGATAGTACCATTTACGGTTTAGCTAGAAGAAATGTGTATGATCCAGTAACAATGAGTTATATTGGACAAGTGTTTTTGGCCAAAGCTAATACACAAACAGGGTTGATTACCCAAATTTCACCAACTTCGGTAGGTCTTGGTTTTGCCTTAGCAGGGAGTGCCATAGACCCTTATCAAATGGTGTATTACTATTCTACTGGAGCAAGATTGGTTGGTTTGGATATTTATGATGGCTCCATTTTTAGCAGTGTGCCAATTCAAGTAACAAATGGAATTAACTTTGATAATTTTACATACAGTTGTGCAGATACTGCTTTGTATGGATTGATTAGGCAGAATTATTTTTCTTATGAGAAGAATCCTATTGACCCGCTTGATTCCATACAAGTTTTGGATTCTACCTCTATAAAGTTAGGGAGAATTGACCCAAAAACTGGGATTGTTACAACTATCTCTCCGGGGTCATTGATGCAGGGAGGTTATACTTTGAATGGAGGCTCTGCCATTGATCCAAACGCCATGACTTATTATTTTAACCGTGGTAATGCCATCGTAGGGGTTTCTTTGATTACAGGAGAATTGGTAAGCAATAAGGTGCTGAACTTTGAAGATGGGCAGTACTTTGATTTGATGCGCAATTTTGAGAATTGTATTTCAGCGAGTGCTTTTAGAGGAAGAAAAGGTTCAACCGGCATAGCTAGAAACTTGAAGGATGCTACTATTGAAATTTTCCCTAATCCAAATCAGGGTATATTTTCAATACAAAGTAGTTTTTCTATAAAACATGTTTCTATTCACTCAATTGCAGGCGAGCAAATTTTTCAACAAGGTTTTGGTTCGAACCAAATTGATATAGATATGAGTTCATTCAATGAAGGTGTATATATCATTAACCTTTCCGACGAAAATGGGCAAACCATTAGTAGAAAGTTGGTTAAGTACTAATTTTTTAGTTTAAAGGTTAACGCTCAATCCAATTCTATAAAACCAACCAAGGTTGCCTGTTAAGGAGTTAGTAGCAGTTCCGGCATCAAGTCTTAGGAAGCTAAAGATATTGGTGAGTCCAAAGTACAATTCGTTGTAATATAATTGTGGTGTTAGCAAGCTGTTAACTCCAATTATTTCGCGGGCTTTGAGCTTGCGTATTAAGGGTATTTTACTCATAAGCAATCCTTGAAAATTATGCATTAAATGCGCCTCAAGAAATGATTCATTGGTGCTATAATCATAGTAGTTTAAGGCATGAAAACCGGTGAGTCTACTGCGTGTATTTATTGAAACATTGTATTGTTTTTGCGGATTGAAAATGAAGATGGTTTGGTTGCCATTGAAATGCTTGTAGTCTAAAAATTGCTGGTTGTTTTGGGCAAAAAATGCACCTGCATTCACATCAAATTTAAAGGTTCCAAGAGCATTTAGTTTAATGTCTTTACCAGCGCCAATATCTAAGTAGTGATATTGGTAATCAATTGTTGCTAGGCCATATCCTGTTTTATAATTGAGGTAAAATTCTGGGTATTTTGAGCCCAATACATTTTTATAGCCAGGCATGCTTTCGTATTTTTGATTGGGTATATACCTCAAAGAAAAGCCAAATTCTACTCCTTGATGTTTTAGGAAAGCAGCTTGGTTGTTGTTTGGACTTAAAGGATTGTTAGAGGTAAATTCTTTATCGGTTTTTGCAAAGGAATAATCGCTGTGGTTAACCATGGCATCTCTCTGGAAATACTCGGTATAAAGCCTAAAGTATAAGCCATTTTTTAGCTCATCATCGAGGTAAATTTTTGCCACATCCTTCTGGTAAATTTTCATGTAATTTTCTCTCAAGAGGAGGGTATAGGCAGCATTTACTATACCGTTAATGGGGTTTGCTGGATTGTATTGTTCAATAAATCGTCCGAGTTTGTATCCAATTCCAAAAGCATGTAATGGGTCTATTGTTTTGTATCCCCTGATGCCTGGGCAGAAGTTTTGGTTGGCCATTCCATACCTTAAACTTAAGCTGGTATAGCTGTTTTTACGGTAATCCATTTCATTGGTTCCGCGATTCAAATTCACATCAAAATACAAGCCTTCAACCGTGTTAAAGCCCGTGCTTGGAATAAGTGGAGAGAAGCCCCAATATTTGTTTACAGAATCGTTGTTTTTTTGATACGAATAGCCTCCAAGGAGCAATTTTCCTATGCCAAACTTATTATCCAATCTTTGCATAGAATCTAAGTAATGAGGCTCGTGTTCTGCTAGGTAAATGCTATCAGCTTTTGTGTATTGCTTTTGTTCCTCTTCGGTTAATTTAATGCTTCTATTTCCACCCCAGTATAGGCTGTCTTTTTTATTTGCTTTTTTCTCAATTTTAAAGGTCTCGTTGCCAAAGAATTTTGGTTCAAACCGTTTGTTTAAATTGAAGTTACTCATGGCCGCAACGCTCATATCAATTGCTCTGAACCCAAAGATTTTAATAAAGCTAGAGACCTGCATTTTTAAAGGCACCCAAACATTGTTTACGAGTATGGTTTCTTGGAGTAAATTAACGGTATCTACAAATTGAATTTGGGCATCTTTGGTAAGCATGAGTTCTGAACCAAATACTTGGTAATCGTTGTTAGCAATATAGATATAGCCTTGAAATAAGGGGTCGCCTTTTCTGGCAGGTATAACCTGTATTTTGTTGATTTCAATGCCATCTGAGTAGAAGCTACCTTGGAATTTGTATTTATAATTTAGCAAGGCAAGCGGGGCAATGGGAGAAACAAAAGGCCTATCGCTGTAGTAATCAAGATTTACACTTGGTTCGTATAGGTTAAAGAAAACATCGTTCACACGGTTCCAGCTAAAGCCTTGTTTTTCGCCAGCAATTTTTGAGGCAAGCATTTCTTCCTTAAAGTAATCGGGCTTTTGGTTATAGTATTTGGCAACAGATTCGGAAAGGTATACAAGGCCAAGATCATTGCTATCTGGCATTTGTGATTTGGGAATAAAAGCGGGTCTTTTTTTAGGAATTTCGCACAAGCGAACATTGGATTTCATATAAACATCGGTGGCGTAAGATTGAATTTTATCGGCATTTTCTTTGCGTCGTTTAATGGCCTCTTTGATGATAGCATATGCAGGATCTTTGGCGTTTGCATTTACCACTACAGCCTTTAATTGGATGTTTTCCGATTTCATTTTTACCAGCAAGTTTGAGCTGCGGGAGTTCATGTCTATTCTAACTTTTTGTTTGATATAGCCCATTGTTTGAAATACTAAGACTGTATTGGCAACATCTTTCACTTGTATTTCAAATTCGCCGTTGCTATTGCTGCTGGTGCCTTGAGAGGTTCCTTCAATAAATATACTTGTGTAAACCATTGGTTCGAGGTTTTCATCTACTACTTTTCCTTTGATGGTTAAATAGTTCTCCTTCACACCAAGGCAATGCATGATAAAAGCTATTTTAAAAGCTTGCTCTTTCATGGCATCATATTTTCCAGATGCGCCACCATGGCCGCCATCCATGGTTGTTTTGAACAACAATAAATTGGTATCGGTTTTAAACTCTCTGAGTTTACTTACCCATTTTGCGGGTTCCCAGTATCCTACTTGTGCATCGTTGTATCCTGCAGTAACTAAAATATTTGGGTAAGCTTGAGCCGATACGTTATCATAAGGAGAATAACTTTTCATATAATCATAATCGGCTTTTATTTTTGGGTTTCCCCATTCTTGGAATTCAAAAGTGGTTAGTGGAATTGATTCATCGAGCATGGTGTTTATAACATCTACAAAAGGAACACCAGCAATGGCACAATTGAACAAATCTGGGCGCATGTTTAAAACAGCACCCATTAACAAACCACCAGCTGAGGCACCATTAATGGCAAGCCTTTTGGGAGAAGTATATTTTTCTTTGATGAGTAATTCTGCGCAGGCTATAAAATCGGTGAAAGTGTTTTTCTTTTTCATGAGTTTGCCATTCTCATACCAATCTTCTCCCATTTCTTTACCACCTCTGATATGCGCTGTAGCCAGAACAAAACCTCTATTCAAATAGCTAATATCATCAGAATTGAAAGCTGGAAACGAGCTTGCACCATAAGACCCGTATGCATCAATCAGCGTTGGGTTCAAACCGTTTAAAACAATACCTTTTTTGTAATAGATAGTTATAGGTACAAGGGTACCATCTTTTGCTTTAGCCCAAAGTCTTTTTGTTTCATATTTATTGGGACTATATTTTTCTAATAAAGTATCTATTTCAGTGATTACCTTTTCTTTGGTTTGAAGGTTGTATTTGTAGGTGATTGTAGGAGTTATAGAATTTTGAACAGCATAATTTAACTCTTTTGTTTGTAGGTAATCGTATTCATCAAAGCTATAAGCACAAGTGCCAAATGGAATATTGCTTTGAAGGGTATCAATTGCCTTAGATTTTCTATCAATGATTAAGATATTATTGGTAACATTTTGGGTAAGATTTATAATGAGGTGATCTTTGAGAAGGCTATATCCATTGAGTAAAACATCTTTTTGAGGAGGAAACAAACTCACCCATTCGTTGCTGTTTTTAGCTTGCAAAGGGGCGGTCATGAGCTGGTAGTTTTTTGCTTGAAAGTTGGTATAAACATACCATTCATTGCCTTGATAATGATTGATGGTATAAATCAAATCAGGTTTGCGTTTAAGAAACAATTCTGGTTTAACAATGGCTGAATCTGGCCAATACCATGACTCCGATGATTTTGTTTTGGTAATGTTTAGGAGTATGAATTGCTTGCTAACACTTCTACTGATTGAAACCTGAAAAGTTTTGTCTAATTCTTCAAAAATGAGCTCATCCATAAGAGGGTTTGAATCTAAATAATGTCTATACACTCTGAATGAGCGCAATGTTTTGGGTTCGGGAACGGTGTAGTAAAAACTATTATTGTCTTTACACCAAAGCACATCGAGCACTTGTGGAATGGTATCAGCAACATAAATACTGTCCTTATCAATGTGTTTGATGTATAGTCTATTTACATTATTGCCTTTGGCATCAATACCATAGGCTAGCAATTCTTGGTTTGGACTAATGGTTTGAACACCAAGATTAAAATAGGCAAATTCCTCAGCCAGTTTATTGAGGTTGAGTACAATTTTTTCTGGTGCTTGAAGGCTGTCCTTTTTGCGGTAAATATCGGGGTACTGTTTTTCTTGACTTACCCTACTGTAATAAAAATAATTTTTTACTTTAGAGGGTTTGGTGTCATAGTTTTCCTTTCTCCTGTTTTTTAATTCTTCGAAAATAACCTTTTGGAGCAGGCTACTGCTCCTCATTGCATTGTTTGCATAGGTATTGTTGGCATACAAATAATTTATGGCCTCAGCGCTGTATTTATCCCGAAGCCAATAATAATTATCTACCAAAGTATCTTGGTGGATGTAGGTGGTAAAGGGTATTTTTTCGGCCTTAGGTGCATCAAAGCCCTGAGAGATGGCTATATGCGGTTGGATTAAACAGAAGAGAAGGATTAATTTTAGTTTCATTTGCTGAGCAATTTAATGGTTTGAACCAAATGGAATACCTGAAAAACACTTAAACGCATGGAATAGTTGAAATGTTACATGATTTAAAAGCTAAGGGCTACAGCTCATTTGCAAGAAATAATTTTGGTTGATTTTTTTAGGCCACATGTTTATTATCCTAAAAACATAACACTTTGTTAACTTACCACTGATTTAAGGAAATAATCTAAACTCTCTTTTGTTATAAATAGCCAACAGAGAATATCCGTTAATGCCTATTTCTATTGAATTTGAATACTATTTTCTTTGATATTTTTGCATATGAAAATATTTGCACGGTGAAAAAAAATGAACTAAAATATTTGCAGGATTTAGTAATTGGGGTAATAATTGAGTGCAATTACCTGAACTTGGAAATTAAATGAATGATTTACATTCCTGTTTTCAAAACTCTTTTATGGCTTGTTTTTATTGGAGTTTAAGCAGATGATCTTTGGATGAAAACTGTGAATTAAGTTTCTTTTAAGAAAGCTAAAGGACTTGGGTTATCCACATTTTATAAACTAAAATTTGATTTTAAGGTACTTAAAATATCTGATTACTCCAAACATTTAATATCTTTACATGATTGAAATACAATCGCCATAGTCAACCATGAATACAAAAAAGGATATGGAATATCGAATTTTCAAAAAGGAAATTAGTTGCGCAATTCTTGTTTTAGTAACTCTTCTTACGCCTTTTCAGAACAAGGCTTTAGCAGAAAAAATAGACAAAAGAAACGGCACAAGTCTTGACTTGAAATCGAGTTCAACAGCAAAGCATTTTGGAAGCAAAAATTCTGCGGAATTTAAGGTTCAACCGATTGGTTTATCAGCCAAGATTAATTTTTATGCGCCACCCCCAACACCAATAAGTGCATTGCCAGATTCGGCTTACGTAAATGGTTACGCAGGAAACGCTAATTTACTCAACATTTTTTTAAATGATTCGTTCAATAACCTAGCCCTAATTGGTTCGGCAATGAAAGTTACCAGTAGTATTCCCAATAGCCAAATATTATTGGACACAGCTACAGGTAATATAAGTGTTTTGGCTGGTATTGCAGCTGGAACATATGTAATTTCATATAGTATTTGTGATACCTCCGATTTATCAAATTGTGCGAGTTCTTTTGCTACAATTTATGTTTCGGCTCCGCTTATTGTTGCTAATTCGGAGTCAGCTATTGTTGATGGCTTGGCGGGAAATACCTCTGTCTTTAATGTTTTTAATAATGATAGCATAAATGGCAATTTAGCTAATTCATCATCGGTAAATACGAGCATTGTAACAGGCTCTGGAAATGCGGGAGTAACCTTAAATTTATCGACCGGCATTGTAAGTGTTGCCTCATTAACACCGGCAGGCACCTTTACCATAAACTATAAAATTTGTGATACGCTGAATACAAGCAATTGCGATACAGCATTCATTACCATATTAGTAAGTACTCCAGTAATTGTAGCAAACCCCGATGCTTCTGAGGTAAATGGTTACAATGGTGCAGTTAATTTGTTGAATGTTTTAGGTAATGATAGTTTTAATGTATCAATGGCTGCAATAGGTGCGGTAAATTTAAGTATTGTAACACCTGCATCAAGTTCAAAAATTACCTTGAATACAATTACCGGTAGTGTAACCGTTGCCCCATCTGTGCGCGCTGGTTTATATAGCATAGTTTACCGTATTTGCGATTCATTAAACCCAAGTAATTGCGATACAAGTATTGTTTATATAACAGTAAATGCACCACTTATTGTAGCAAACCCCGATAATGTTGCTATAAATGGTTATACGGGAGCAAATAACATTCTAAATATATTTGCCAACGATAGTATAAATTCTATTTTACCAACCTCTAGCAGAGTTACTTTATCCGTCCTTTCTAGTCCGAGCGAACCAGGGATTATCTTAAACACCATTACCGGGAGAATAAGTATTTTCCCATACACACCAGCTGGAGTTTATACTTATGAATACCGCATTTGCGATACCTTAAATACAGGCAATTGTGATACTTCTTTGGTAACTATTCATGTTTTGGCTCCACCAATTATTGCTAACAATGACGATGCAATTGTTAATGGATATACAGGTGCAAACAATATTATTAATGTTCTGGCGAATGATAGTATAAATAATACTCATGCAACATTAACCAATGTTTACTTAAGCCTAAATAGTGCAGCTAGCCATCCTAATTTAAGTTTAAACTTAAGCACAGGAATGATAAGTGTTGGGCCAAAAACACCAGCAGGTATCTATTCATTGGAGTATAAAATTTGTGATACGCTGAACCCATTGAGTTGCGATACTGGCGTGGTAACAGTAACCGTAACTGCTCCAATTATTAAAGCCAAAGCTGATTTTGCAAACGTTAATGGGTATAACGGAAATGCGAGTTTATTAAATGTATTTTCAAATGATAGTTTAAATGGAACAACAATTAATATTGGTGCTATTAAATTAAACATTGATGTAGCACCAACTAATTCGAGAATTTCATTGGATACCACTACTGGTATAGTGAGTGTAAGTGCCCCAATTTCTGCAGGCTTGTATACATTTTCTTACATGCTTATTGATACTTTGAATCCAAGTAATACAGATACAGCTGTAGTTTCAATAAATGTTACTTCACCAATTATTTTGGCTCGAACCGACAATGGTATTGTAAATGGGGCTATTGGAAATGCGAGCTTATTAAATGTTTTAGTAAATGATTCCTTGAATGGTTTAGGCGTGAGCCCAGGAATGGTTAGTCTTGTAAAAACAACAAGCACCTCTGTTTCTGGCATCAGCTTAGATACGGCAACAGGAATTGTTAGTGTGTTACCAAATGTACCTGCTGGGGTTTATTCTTTTGAATATAGAATATGTGATACCTTAAATACAGGTAATTGCGATACTTCAATGGTTTATATTACAATACTAGCACCGCCAATTAGGGCAGTGGCTGATACGGCCTACTTAAATGGCTATACAGGAAGTAGTGGTGAATTTAATGTGTTGGCTAACGACAGTTTAAATCAAATACCAATTGGCTTAGGAGCTGTAACACTTAGTATGATAGCTGGTTCTGGAAACGCAGGGGTAAATTTAAATGTATCTACTGGGTTTATTGAGGTTGCTCCAAGAATGAGTATTGGCAGTTATTCTATCAGGTATAGAATATGCGATACCTTAAATGCAGGCAATTGTGATAGCGCCCTTGTTATCATCAAAATATTGGCTGCACCTGTTGATGCAGTTAATGATACCGCAGTTGTTAATGGATATACTGGAAACTCATCTGCATCCACGGTTTGGTTAAATGATAGTATTAATAATAATAGCATTGGATTTAGAGAAGTGCTTATTAGTATTCTAACACCCTCTTCAAATGCAGGAATAGTTTTAGATACCGCAACAGGCGTTATAAGCGTTCAACCAAGAACAATGGCAGGTTTATATACCATTAACTATAAAATTTGTGATACCTTAAATAGTAGTAATTGCGATAGCGCCACTGCAAGAATAGAAGTTCTTCCTCCATCTATTTTAGCGAATGCAGATTATGCAAGTGTGAATGGCTTTGCTGGTGATACCAGTTTGTTAAATGTGTTAGCCAATGATAGCCTAAATGGAATGCCTGTAAATCCTATTGAAGTACGAATAACAATTTTGGCTCAGGCTAGTCATGCCGGAATTACCCTAAATGATACCACAGGAATTATTAAGGTGGCTCCAAGAGTGCCGGCAGGATTGTACACCATAAGCTATAAAATTTGTGATACGTTAAATAGTAGCAACTGCGATAGCACAATAGATTCTATTCAAGTGAATAGCCCAATTATTGAAGCTACAAACGACACAGGTTATGTGTATGATTATAATGGCATTGCCAGTTTATTAAATGTGTTAACAAACGATAGTTTAAATGCAACTACAATTTCTTTTGGTTCGGTAAAAATTACAACTTTAATAGCCTCTAGTTCAAGTGAAATTAAGTTAAATGATACAACAGGTATTGTGTCTGTTGGCACGGCTATTCCTGCTGGAGTTTATACTATTAAATACAAAATTGCTGATACTTTAAATATTGGAAACGAGGACACAGCATTGGTATATATTAAAATCAATGCCCCTAAAATAGATGCTGTAAACGATACTTTTATAGTAAGTGGATTAACAGGAACCAGCGCTAGTTCAAATGTACTAAGTAATGATACGTTTGGATTTGTGCCGGCAGCAATTAATGTTGTAAAGTATAGAACCCTTATTGGTTCAGGAAATGCAGGTATTTTGATAGATTCTTTAAGCGGGTATTTACAGGTAATTCCAGGTACTGTTTCTGGGATTTATCATCTAAGCTATTCTATTGAGGATACATTAAATGTGGGAAACCGAGATACGGCCCATGTTTATATTCAAATTACTCCGCCGCCAATTTTTGCTAATTCCGACATGGTAGCTGTGGATGGGTACGTAGGTAATTTAAATCTGTTAAATGTAGTGTTAAATGATAGTATAGCTGGAGCTCCAACAGCGGTTGGAAGGGTTTATATTAGTATGGTTACCCCTGCTAGTAGCTCAAACATTATTTTAAATACCAGTAATGGACAGCTTATCGTATTGCCTAATACTTTGGCAGGAACCTATAGTTTGGTCTATAAAATTTGTGATACGTTTAACCCTACAAATTGTGATACAGCATTGGTAACCATTAACGTGCTTGCCCCAAGTATTTTATTGAAAAACGATACAGCCCGTGCTAATAGCTATTTGGGTTCAACTAACTTAATTAATATTTATACCAATGATAGTTTTGGAGGTGCCGCTTTGGTTGCCACAAAAATTAAAATGAAAGTTTTGGCGCCATTTGGAAATTCTTTATTAACCATTGATACGCTTACGGGTTGGGTAAGCGTTGGGACTATGATTCCAAAGGGTTTATACAGCATGCAATACAGCGTATGTGACACTTTAAACACATCTAATTGTGATACTGCTGAAGTTTATATTTACGTGGATGCTCCAAGGATCTTGGCGCAAGATGATTCGGCAAGTGTGAATGGGTTTTTTGGTTCGGCCAATGTGCTATCTGTGTTAGGTAATGATAGCATCAATGGTTTGCTTGCAACCACAATTAAGGTTACAATAAATCTTATTACACCATCTGGTAATGCGAAAGTAGTATTAGATACATCAACAGGATTAGTAAGTGTGGCAGCCAACACATCAGCAGGTATTTATTTTATAAGCTACTCCATTACAGATACACTCAATACGAGCAACAGGGATACGGCGCTTGTTAAAATAGATGTGTATTCTGGCTTAATTTCAACCCTAAAAGATAGTGCAAATGTAAACGGATATTTGGGGCAAGCCAACCTGATTTCTGTATTGCTTAATGATTCGCTAAATGGCTCGGTTGCTACAAGTTTGTTAAGTAGAATTAGCACAGTTGTAATGCCAATTACATCGAATATAGTATTGGATACTGCAACAGGATTTGTTTCAGTTAAACCAAAAACTGCTGCTGGTATATACATGATGGCCTATACGCTACAAGATACTGCCTATACCCTGTTAAGTGATACCACTTGGATAAAAATAGTAGTAGATGCCTTTGGTCCAATAGGCTTTAATGAAGATACCATTACAGCATATAGAACACCTGTAAGTGTTTTTGTATTAAACAATGATTTTGATATTGATGGCAATATTAATATAGCATCTTTGAAAATAATTCAACAAGGTTTGCATGGGCTAACGGTGGCCGATACTATTTTGGGCACCTTAACCTACACACCTGATTCGGCATGGAATGGTGCAGATACAGTGTATTACTCTGTTTGTGACTCGGGGATGCTTCCAGTTCTATGCACCAATGCATATTTAGTAATTAATACATACCCACAATTGTTGGTTCAAGATACATTTATTACTAATGTAAGTTGTTACGGTGATTCAACCGGATCTATAAGAATAAACGTTATTGGGGGATTAGCACCTTATACCATTTCATGGAATACAATTCCAATACAAGTAGGCACAACTGCCAAAAACTTAAAAGCAGGCTTATACACCGCCATAATAACAGATTCTATGAAAACCCAAATAAACGCTAAAATTACAGTGAAAGAAAGTTTAGGTGCTATTTCGGTTCAGATAGCTGCGTTTGATCCAAAATGTAATGGCAACACAAATGGCGTGATAAATCTTACCGTAACAGGTGGAACTGCCCCTTACTCTTATTTATGGAGCAATGGTAGTATATTGAAGGACCAAGATAAGTTGGCTGCAGGAAAATATACGGTAATTGTAACGGATACAAATAACTGCAAATCGCAAAAGGTTGTAAGTTTAATTGAACCA
>JBILJL010000312.1:0-3211 GCA_044377255.1 Bacteroidia bacterium | reverse complement strand
ATTTTTGTGCTATAAACATGTGACCCCGATGGGGTCAAATGTAAAAATCAGCTTATTGGGCTACCTTAATTTTAAATTAGTTAAGCACATATTCACTTCCAATAATTCTATTATCTTCGCAGCTTAATCAGTTTGAGTTTTTAGCAAGAGCAGGAGGAAGAAGATGTGGAGTTGGGGAGATGTGGAGAAAGGGAGATGTGGAGTTAGGGAGATGTGGAGATGGGGAAATCCCGATGCATCGAGAGGATAAGAGTCGCCTGCGTCAACCACCTAAGCCAAGGCTTCGGTTTTTAAAAAATGCTTCGGGGACCAAGGAAGAGGCAAGGCAAATCAGATTAACGATAAATCACTGCGCCTGCAGTGAGCTTGTCGAACTGCACTTATAGTTCAATGGATAGAATTTCAGATTCCGGTTCTGAAGATGGGGGTTCGAATCCCTTTAGGTGCACGAGTGGGAGAAAGAGAAGGAGAAAGAGAGAAATAACCACGTACTGCCACAATGTTTGCGTGGATTTATTTACTTACACCTTTTTTTCGTCATTTGTTTCAGCATTACTTAAAGCAAGCTTCTTCTTGTCTTTAAAATATTTTATTAAAACCAATATTATCTCCAATGCTTTAATGAGAAAAACCCAAAACCATATTGATTCAAATAACGTGAATTTATTTATTCCATCACCCGTAGTGAGGCTATCTATTTGTATCAATATATTTAACTTAATCATTTTGTTCGGGTAAAAACCTGCCAATATTTGCACGCTCGCTTAAACACCACTTTGCAACATTGTATCCTTTGTTAGGATGTACCTCGAGCTTGTCCCAGCTGAGTGAATTTAACTTTCGAACAAGTTCCCCATTATCCAAAACAACCCTGACTATTTCTACTATCCTATACCACATGCTACAACTAATTAAATTTTATACTTCTAAATATATTATAAATTTCTAACCTCAATTTGACTTATACCCAGATTAATTATTTTGGGGAAAACTCCAGTAAAGTCAACATTGCCTCTAATTTTATTTATTTGTTCATATCCTTGCGGAATAACCATGGAATAGCGTTTTAGGTTTTTAAATGTTTTTGTGCATTTGAAAGTCCTATTGTTCCCATAAAACTCAATATAATTATTGCGGTTCTCATTCTTTTTGATGGATTAAATTTATGCTCATTGGTTGGATGCTACTATTTATACCCCATCACGCTTTTCTAACACCCTTTAGTGCCTTTTTATTGTTCTCATACAGCTGCCCTACAAAGGCTCTGAGGTGTTCTATGAAATCATCTGAACCCAATACGGTAATTTCATCTAAAAAGCCAAGCACAAAACGCGTAACTGGCTTTAGGTTGTTTACCTCAAGCGTTAATCGGTAGGTTTTGTTTTTATTGTCTGCCTTAATGTATGGGATTACCATAGGATATTCTTGTTTTAAGATCACAAAGGCTCTAAGGTTTAATAGCAAATCAACCTTTAATTTTTGGTCATCAATGTTGGCAAATCCAAAGGCATCTGGTTGCTCAAAACGGTGAAATTCAGCGCATTCGAATTGTTTATCTGTAATCAGGACAGAACCAATCCTTTCTAAGGAGAAGAGCTTGTTTTTCTTACTAGCCAATTCGTATGCACAAAGCATTTGGTAATTATTGGTAAACTTGATGGGTTCAATAATTCTATTGCTAATGTTGTTGGAATTGGCTGAAAAATATTTTTGCAACACAACCTGCTTTTTTTGCGCTATGGCTTCGTTTATTTGAGCTGCCAGCTTGCTGTTGTTGGCATTGATAATGTGATTTGCCTCTAAATCTATTTCCGATTTAACAAAAATTTTCTTTAAGATTCCGTCCTTCAATGCACTGTTTTTTGCACTGCTTAACACTAGCTCTTTAATAAGCGTGGCTTCTTCTAGGGTAAAGTAATCATCTGCTCCGTCATCATCAATGGAAATAGAATACTTGTTGTTTTTATCTTTTTGTACATCAAAGCCAATTTCGGCCATTAAATCAAGATACCTGTATACCGAGCGCTCAGTAATATCAAGCATAACTGCAATGTTACGTGTAGATTTAGCGGGTGCTTTTTTCAATAATGAAATGAGCTTAAATACCCGCAGGATTTTGTGTTGGTTTAACATAGGCTAAGAAATGTTACGACAAATAAGGACAATAATATTTTAAGCGCCAAGCCATTGACCCAAGTTGACAAAAAAATATTGTGTCTTTGTACAAAATTATTTCAGCACATGAAAAAACTATTGCTGCTTCTCCAACCAATATTTGGCTTTGCAAGAGAAAACAAAAAAATCATAGTGCAAAAATGACTAAATACTATTTCAATACATCAATAGCCATTTTAATGAAAGCTGCATTTTGTTATAGTTTGATATTTATTGAGTTTCGGCACCGCTTTACCTATTATATAGAATTACCCTTTCCCAAACAAATACTAAGAAAAAATATCCCAACAAAACATGAAAAAAATGATTCTAATATGAGTTGTTGAATTGTCGTCCCACACCGATAGCAGAGAAAGTGATTTTTATAATATTAAATTATCCCAACGTCGTTCAAACAGTTATAGGCAATTGTAAAAACGAAAAAAGGAAACATTATGACAGAAATTGAAAAGAAAGATTTTTTTATTCATCCACTTGCTGACGTTCAGACTAAAGATATTGGTGCTGAAACGAAAATTTGGCAATTTAGCATTGTTTTAAAAAATGCTATAATTGGCAAAAATTGTAACATTAACAGTCATACATTTATTGAGAATAATGTAATTATTGGCGACAATGTGACTGTCAAATGTGGAGTTTACCTTTGGGACGGATTGAGAATTGAAGACAATATTTTCATTGGACCTAACGTCACATTTACAAATGACAAATATCCTCGTTCAAAACAGTATCCGCAAGAGTTTCAAACGACAGTCATAAAAAAGGGAGTATCAATTGGTGCGAATGTGACAATTTTAGGCGGAGTGATTATTGGCGAGAAATCAATGATTGGTGCGGGTAGTGTAGTGACAAAAAATATTCCTGACGGTGAGCTCTGGGTTGGAAATCCTGCAAAATTTGTCAGAAAAATATAAATAAAATACCAATAACAAAGTTTAGCAGCAATAAGGGTTTCAGTGGTAATTCAAGCATTCTGCCGCGCATAAACTTCGGTGTAGTTTGATAATGACGGCGCCCGTAATTCATACTGCTGCTA
>JBILJL010000037.1:0-12296 GCA_044377255.1 Bacteroidia bacterium | reverse complement strand
CATTAAAGCAAACGACCTTCAGGTTCAAGAGTTAGATTTAACCAAACAAGCAAAAGGTATTTACTTCTTAAGAATACAAACCGGCGACCAAGTTTATAGCAAGAAATTGCAGGTTAATTAAAGGTTGGATAATCGAATAATAAAAAAGAGGATAATTAAACATTATCCTCTTTTTTTTTGCTCAATTTTCAAGTATCTTTTTGTTGTATTAGTTACCTTAAAATCATTTGAAACTTGGAAAGGTAATAGCGCATAAATTTCTTCTAAGTTATGCATAATTATTACTCTCTTTTTTTGAGGTAAACTTACTTTTTGATTGATTAAATAATCAGATACTTTTTGAAAATTGTTTAAGCCAAGAGGTTTAAATTTATCACCAGAAACAATTGACCTGAGTTGAATAGGGAATTTGATTAAATCGAGATCTAGCCAAAAAGTATTTTCCGAAAATCCAGTAAAATTGGACTCGCTAAAATGGAAAGAATGATGAAAGGCATCAAACTCAAATGGCAGTGATTGAATTTGAAAAGGTGAAAACTGGAAATCAGATTCGGTGATGATTAAATGGGCCCTATTGAGGGTTGCCAAATAAGCGCCCATTTCAAAATTAGCACCTGTATGCCCATTTAAATAGGATTGGATAATCTCATTGCATTGGGTAAAATTGAATCCCCAAGGTTTTAGAAGTTCAAAAAGCACATAGTCTGCATGAGGTTTGGTAATTAAGCTTTCTATGGAAATAATGGTTTCATTTTTGGTTCGAACCAATAACTCCCTTTTTAGGATTTCCATTTGAAGTTGAAAATAATAGGAAGTGCTTTCCATTATTTTACCTGTATGGATGATGTTTTGAACAGAAGCAGGCTGAATTTGCAGCATTTTAGGGATTATTTGATGCCTGATAAAATTGCGAGAATATTTTTCTTTGTTGTTACTAGAGTCGGTTCGATAAGGAATAAAAAATTCTGAAGCATGGTTGAGGATATCTTGCTTTAAGGCAAAAAGAAGCGGTCTTGCGAGGTAATTGTTTTTTGCCTTTATGCCTGAAAGACCTTTGGAGCCGGCTCCCCTCATTAAATGGAATACTATGGTTTCTGCTTGGTCGTTGGCATGGTGTGCCGTTAAAATAGCATCAAAGGAGAAGCTAATTCTCAATTCCTCAAACCAATTGTACCTTAATATTCTTGCGGCTTCTTGTGTTCCTATGCCTGCAGATTGGGCATAGGTATTGGTTTCAAAGGTTTTGAGGTGAACATTAATGGCATGTTCTTTGCAATATTGCAAAATAAATTGGGCATCGGCGTTACTTTCCTCTTCTCTCAGTTGAAAGTTAGCATGAGCCACTTCGAAAGAATAATTAAAATGTTTTAGTAAGGAAAGCAATACCATGGAATCAATACCACCGCTTAGGGCCAACAAAAGCTTGTGTTCTGGTTTGAACAAAGATTCTTTTTGAACGAAATTTTGAAATTCTTTGAAAAGATTCATTTTACCCATCAAAAATATTTAGTTTTGGCACAAATCATGCTAAAAATATCAGGAAAATCATTTTTACTATTCAGTATAGTCATTTGTAGCAAATTAGTTTTGGGTCAAACCAAAAATAATGTGGAGATTTTGGGCGCCAATAACTTTGAGTATTTAAAAGCTGGCGGTAATAATGTGAGCAAATTAATTGGTAATGTAAGGTTGAAACAACAAAACACCTTGATGTTTTGCGACAGCGCGCTTATTTACGAGAAGGATAATTTGGTGGAGGCCTATTCAAATGTTAGGATCAACCACAATGACAGTGTAACCATTACTGGTAATTATTTATTGTATGAAGGCAATAGTAAAAAAGCGCTTATAAAAGGTAAGGTTCAGCTAATGGATAAAAACATGATTTTAACCACTGAGCAATTGGATTACGACTTAACTAATCAATATGGGTATTATGCTACAGGAGGTAATATTGTAAGTAAGGAGAATAATTTAAGTAGCATTATTGGATATTTTTATGCCAGGCGTAATGAATTCTTCTTTAAGAATAAAGTGGTTTTAACGAACCCTGAATATGTGATGACAAGTGATACCTTGCTCTATAATACTTTAAGTAAAACTTCTTACTTCTTTGGGCCTACTAAAATAAAAAGTGCCACAGATCAAATTTATTGTGAGAATGGTTGGTATAATACCCAAAGCGACCGCTCGCAATTTAGTAAGAATGCAGTGATTTTTACAGATAAGAAAATGCTTAAAGCAGATAGCTTGTATTACGACCGTAGAAGCCAATTGGGTAAAGCATATAGGCGTATTCATGTATTTGATTCGGTTCAGAACATTCATTTATATGGCGCTTCTGGAGTAAGTAATGGTAAAACCAAGATTACTTTTGTGAATGGTAACAGTTATGCTGCAAAGGTGATGGATAAAAACGATACTCTTTTTTTATATGCAGATACCTTATTGGTTTCAGAACGATTTAAAAAGCAAAAGCAATTGTTAAAGGCTTACCATCATGTAAGAATTTTTAAAACTGATTTGCAAGCCTTGTGTGATAGTTTGGTTTATGATAGGGATGATTCGGTTATGCGGATGTTTCATAAGCCAATAATGTGGAGCGGACAGAATCAAATTTTTTCTGATACCATACAATTTTATATCAATAACAATAGCATGGATTCTTTTGATTTACTATCTGATGCCATGATCATCAGTAAGGAAAAAGGTGCGCACTACAACCAAGTTAAAGGACGCAATATGAAAGGTACTTTAGACAGCAGCGCATTAAAAGAGGTAAAGGTATTTGGAAACGCACAAAGTATTTTTTATGCAAAAGAAGATAGTGTGAATTATATTGGTATCAATATGATTGATTGCAGTATCATGAATTATGAATTTAGAAAAGGCAAAATGTATAAGGCTAAATACATTACTGATCCTGATGCCACGCTTTATCCACTAGACGAGTTGCCCATTGAACAGCTGAGATTAAAGGGGTTTAAATGGTTTGAAGCCAAGCGCCCTAAACGCATTTATATTCAATAATTAAATTTTTAAGAAATTATTTTGAATTACCAATAAGATTAATTTTGCTTTTAATTTCTTTTTAATTAACTTTGGTTTTCAGGAATTAAGCTATTAAACACAGATTTTTTTATAAAATTCTTTTGTTTCATTGCTAAGATTTATTATTATTGATTTTTAAAGTTAGAAACAATTTAGAAACACATGAAATACAATTACAAATTCAATGTATTACGCACTCTCTTAGTATTAAGTCTTTTTGGCTTACTTAATACCTCTCAATTGAGAGCCCAAGGTTTGAACACCAATACTACTTACATTGTAAATGGAGGTAATGATTTGGTTGCACCAGTCGACACTTTTGCAAACCTTACTGGCTTAACCACAGGGCCAGCCTATGGTGCACTTTCATTCTTGAACCAATTTGGTATGAATTCAGTTCAATCCACTACGGGACCAGTAGTATTTTTATTAGCTGCTGGATACAATCCAGTTGAACCAAATATTATTAATATTGGTCAGGCTACTGGTGCTGGAGGATGGCCAAATATGTATTGGAATGCAAATAGTCCAATTGTTATTAAGCCCGCAGTAGGTCAAAATTTTAACATTACCACCTCGGCAATTATTGGGGCGAACCAATCCTTGGTAAGGTTTAATGGTGCATGGTACGCGAGCATAGATGGGGCTGCATCAGGCACACAAAGAAACCTAACTTTTAGCATGCCGGCTTCTGCTACACAAGCCACATCTAGGGTAATTGATATTATGCCTACTACTGGAAACCGTGTTCAATCAATTGGGGTTAGAAATTGTAACATTATTGGTAATTCAAATGCTTCTTTTCCTAATACCTTTGCCGGTATTTATTTTGGAGGAGTTGGTGCTGGTAGTGCAACCGCTCTTGGCCAAAATCAAAATATTGATATCATCAATAACTATGTAATTGCTGTTCAAAATGGTATTTATTTTAGAGGATTGGCCAATCTTCAAAATCTTCAAAATAAAGCTATCAATATCAACAACAATACGATTGGTGATTATGTTAATCCAATCAATTCTTCAAATACTGCATTTATCGGAGGATCAAACGGTACAGGTATTTATTTAAATGCTGTTGCCAATGCATCTGTATCTGGTAATACTATTATGAATACTGTGAGTACTTCTGCAAACTTCAAAGGTATTTTTCTAACCAATGAAGGCGGTGCTGCAGGTTTTTCACTTGACTCGAATATTCAAGTTATAAACAATACCATATTTAATATTAATGCAACAACCTCTGGTGGAGTTACAGGTATTAGAATTAATTTAGGAGCACATGGACAGCATTTAAGATTATTGGTTGCCAATAACTCTATTTCTAAATTATCTGCTTTAAATGCGCAAGCAGTTTTAACTGGTTTTGCTTATCCAATAGGTATCTTAGTGGAAGACAATTCAACCAATGTTGGTTTAGAGGTGTTTTATAATTCGGTAAATTTAACTGGTGCTACTTTACCAGCAAATTCTTTCTCTGCCTGTTTTGCATCTGGTTCTACTACCAATGGTGGTATCATCATGATGAATAATTCATTTGCAAACAGCATGGGTAGGCCAATTTCTAATATAACTGGCTATACTGTTTACAACGTATTAACATTATCTACGGTATCACCATTTAGATATAGTAGTTTTAATAATTATTATACCACTACATTCGATGGTGGAAATGCATTTACAGCAAGATTTTTAGGTAGGGATTTGTCATCCTTGAAAGGCTATACTATGTATTCTAGGTCTGATACAACTTCCTATTCTACCATTCCTCCCTTTAGCAACGACTCAGTTTTAACTGTGAATAGTGGTGTAAACCATTGGACATTTAATAAAGCAGCTAGTTTGCCATTATTCTTTAATTTCTATCAAAGTATTTTCGACTCAATTAGGTTCAAGGTGAATACAGATATGTTTGGAACACCAAGAAATAATATGGGCAGATTTAGTTCAATTGGTTCTCATTTATGGGCTGGAGATTCTGTTAATAGTCCTACAGGAATTGCTGGACCAAGAGTGTTTCCGGTTAATGGATTTACCCAAAGACCAACTTTATTGAATTTAAACGGAAGTTTTGCAACCATTGCAGAAGCCGTTGATTATTTAAATCATTATGGTGTTGGTGGTTCAGGTGATATTGTGTTGGAATTGCAACCTGGTTATAATGGTGAGACTGTTCATATCCCGGCTTTGATTGACTATCCAAATTCAAATTTAGGTAGGCCTGTAATTTTCAGAACTGCGGCTAATTTTTCTACCACAGTAAGTGTTCCAAATATAGCTGCTATGAATAATCTTTCAATCATCAGATTCATGGGAGCAAATTGGGTGAGATTTGATGGAGGTGATAACAAAGGATTAACTTTTGCTATGCCTTCAAATGCTATAAATGTAAACACAAGGATTATTAGTTTTACACCTGTTGATACAGCTGGAAATAATATTACCATTAGAAACTGTAAGCTTATAGGTAATAGCAACACTGCTGCGCCAAATACAGGTATGGGTATCTATGCTGGTAACTTTAATATTTTTGGAACGCCAACTGTTGCGCTTAAGCCAGGTTTAAATAATATAACTTTAATTGGTAATGAGATTTCAGCTGTAAGAAGTGGTATCGTTTTCTTTGGAGCCACACCTTCTACAAACGCTTTGTTCAGAAGTAACATCATAGGAGGCAATGTTACTGCAGGCGGAGCCCAAAATACTACATTTATTGGGGGTGCTACCAATCAAGCAGGTATATTATTAAGAGGAATAACAGCTTCTGAATTAGATAGCAACGTGGTTAGAAACTGTGTTAGTACAACAGCAGCTTCTAACGGCTTCTTTGGAATCTTTTTAGATGAAACTGGTTCAACACCTTTTTCAGGAATCAGTGTAACGAGAAATTTCGTTTATAATTTGGTTACTTTAAACGGAACCAATTGCGTGGGAATTAGAATAAATTTATCTGCAACTGCAGGCTCAAGAGGAATTTCTTTGATCAATAACTTTGTTGGCAGAATTTTAGGAAACGGTACTGGATTAAACTTTAGTAATTTAAACCCTGCAGGTATCAGCATTGATGCTGCAGGTGTAATTTCAAATGTTGGTATTGCCATTGGTCATAACACCATTAACCTAAGTGGTACTGGTTTAGGAGCAAGTGGAAGTGGATCATCCGCATTGTTCTTAGGAGCAAATATTCAAGGTGGAGTTGAAATTGATAACAATATTTTTGGAAATAGAATTAATAGATCGGTAGGTACTGGTAATCGTTATGCTGTATTAATTGGGCACAATGCCACTCCATTCACTGCTGCTACAGTTTTGCCTTTCCCTTCTAATAACAATAATTACTTTGCTACTGGAAACGGAAATAATTTTGTGGCTGGAACTACTAATGGAACTATTAATCGCGCTAATATCAATGACTGGAGAAGCTTCACTGCTCCAACAGTTCCTTTAGCAGGCATGGATGGTAGTTCATTCAATTGGGTTAATACTTTTAAAACTGATACTACACCAGATGTAAATTTATTGTACGGAGGTTTGGTACCAGGTGGTGCTAATATTGCATCTGGTATATGTTCTGATATATATGGCAATCCTCGTTTCCAGTGTAGTGGTGGTTCTACAACCAGCACTCGTTGGGTAGGTGCCGCAGAAGTTGGTATATCTTTTCCTGCATTGCAAGGAAATGTTACCTATCCTATCAATGGGGTAGATGCACCGCCAACACCAACCAATCCTGCTGTAGGTTCATTTAAAACAGTTCGTAATGCAGTTGATTACCTAAACTCACAAGGTGTAGATGATCCTAGTTTTGGTGGTTTTAGAACAATTCGTTTAGAAATTACTGCTGGTTATGTTGGTGAATCTGATACTTTTACTGGACCAATCACAGTATTAGATTATCCTCGTCAAGCCCCAACCAGACCTGTTTTACTTACGCTTGCTAGTGGTAGAACAGACACTATTCGTATAACTTCAACTGTTAATCCGCTTATTGCTCCGAACCAAAGTTTGTTCCGTTTTTCAGGATGTAAAAACTTCTCAATCGATGGAGGTGCAAATAGATCATTGACATTGTTATTGCCAGCGGCATTCAATACCAACACGAATAAGGTTGTTGATTTTGTTAGTGGTGTGGCACCGATTGTGGCAACACTTCCATTTACTACTAATAATAGTGTTAGAAATTGTAATTTAATAGGTATTTCAACAACATTCAATGCATTAACCTTTGCAGGTGTTTATATGGGAGGTTTAGTTACACCTTCAAATTCACTTGTTGGACAAAATGGAAATAACCTTATTTTGGGTAATTTTATTGGTGGTACTCAATACGGAATTTATTTAAGAAGTACAGGTGTGGTTGCTGATATGGATCAAGGAAATAATATCTCAGGTAATATTATTGGTGGCGATATTGCCCCAGGTGGTGCTCAAAATACCAATTACTTTGGAGGTGTTGCCAATGCTGCAGGTATTTTTGCTCAATCACAAATTGGATTAATTATTTCAGGTAACACTGTAAAGAATTCAATTAATACCAGCACTAATCCTAGAGGAATTGAGTTGGCTTCTACGCCAGTTACTGCGCCAGTTCTTAGCAGTTCTGTAACAATTAACGGAAACATTATTAGAAACATTACTGCATTAAATACCGGTGGTGCATATGGTATTTATCTCAACTTTGGCGCTGAAGCCAATAATGTGAATAGAGATATCACCATTTCAAATAATATGATTTCTGGAATCAGTTCATTCGGAACAGCAGCAACAGGCACTGGTTTTGGTTCAAATCCGTTTGGTATCTATTTAAATGCTACAGCAAATATTGGATCAGGTAATACCTATGTGGGTGTTTCTTTATATTATAATTCAATTAACTTAGGTCAAGGAAGTTCATTGTCTGCTTTCAATAGTATTAGTGCTTGTTTGGGTATTCCATCATTTATTCGCTCTGGTGTTGTTTCTCAAAATAATATTTTCCAAAACAGGTTGGTTGGCCCAGCTGCTGGCACTTCTTGTTATGGTGTTGCAATAGGTGGAACTACTAATCCGTTTTTCTACAGTAATTATAACAACTATTTTACTTCATCATCTACTGGAACTACCGCAACTAATTTAGGAAGTAACGTGAGTGTTGCACCAGTTAGGTATAACCAATGGTTTGAAATTTTATCATATACGCTAACTGATACACTTTCAATTACCGCTGCTTCTCCATTTACCGATGACAATAATTTATTTATTCCTAATTCAACCAGTTCAAATATTTACCAAGCAGGTATACCTGTATTTGGAATTAATACAGATGTAAATGGAAATCCTAGAAACTCATTCCAACCTACTATGGGTGCGCATGAATATACAGGAACTTATTTTGATGATGTTGCCCCAAGAATTTTCAATTTAACTGATCCAACAGGTTGCCAATCTGGACCTATTATTTTAAGATTTAATATTTACGACAAGCAATTGATTGGAGATTCGTTGTACTACAAAATCAATGGTGGCGCAGCAACTTCAATTCAATCAACAGTTACGGTTGGTACTGCTCGTAGATATGTGTTGCCAGCTCAGCCTAGTGGTACGTTAATTGAATTCAGAGTTTCAGCAATTGATTTCAGAACACCACCAAATGTTGGTTCATACCCTACAAATAAAATTTGGGATACTTTAAGCACTGGAATTACTGTTTTTCCTTATACCAACGGCTTTGAAGGAGTAAACAATCCAACATGGACAAGTCAGTCATTAACAAATGGCGCAAATTGGGAAATTGGTTCTTTGGGCTCAAGTATTAATCCTTCGCAAGGTGCTAGAAGTGGCATTAAATCTGCTATCTTCCGTTCTTCAACTTTGCCTTTAGCTGGCTCATCTGCACAATTGGTTTCACCTTGTTTAGATTTTAGTAACTTAACTAGCCCTACCATTCGTTTTTATATTTCTCAAAATAGCGACCTTCCTGCTAAACGCGATTCAGTTCAAGTGAAAGTTTCATTTGGTGGCAATATTTGGTCAAATTCATTGAGAGCTGTTGAACGTGTAAATAGTGATTTTGCTTTACCAGGATATAGAATGGTTGAGGTTTGTTTAGCTGCTTATAAAACAAGTGGATTGAGAATTGCTTTAGAGGCATACGGTACCGGTGCTGGCCAAAACATCCAAATTGACGACATCATGATTTTTGATGATGTTCAAAATCAGCCAATTTCACCTAAATTATTTAACCAATGTTTAAGAGATTCTATTAAAATCAATATTACCAATTCTGATGTTAGATACTCATACCGCGCAGTGAATAGATCTAGTGGCCAAACGCTTGCAAGCAAAGTAGGTGAGGGAGTTAATATGGAACTTGGTTTCTTGCCACAAGTGGTTGATACCATGCGTTATTTTGTAGAGGCTTCTAATACTTCTTCACAATCCATTAATACTGGTTTTGGTGGTGGTTTTATAACTTGTAGCAATATCATGCCAGATACCATTACAGCTATCATTAATAGGTATTATAACGGACCATTCATTACTGCAGGTACGCCATTTAATGGTTCATACAATGCTGGTGATGCCAACAATCCTGATGGAACAACAGTGGGAGGCATAATAACATACCAATTTGTACCACCTGCATTCTATACAAATGCTAACTATGGTTCATTGTGGAGCATACCTACCATTCAGGTGTTTTCTGCTGGAGGCAAAGTGCCTTTCACTAATTACACTTTTACACCGCCTTCAGGTTCAGGACCAGGTACAATTAGGTTAACTGCCCCTGCTTCTCTGTTGGATAGTAATATTGTATTTAATTACACTATTAGAATTAATGCTTCAAGTTGTGATAGTTCATTTAGCAGACAATTGAGAATTTCTACGCCGCCAACTGCTAACTTTAATTATACGCCGCCATCAACAAACTTGTGTGCTAAGAACAATATCAACTTCAATGCAAGTATTTCAACCAAACCAGCTAATAACTTCCCTTTCACCTACACCTGGGTATTTGGAGATGGTACTTTTGCCTTTGTTGAAAATCCTACTAAGGTTTATGATGCTAGCGGTCCTTTTACTGTTAAGTTTATCCTTACCGATAGGTATGGTAATAGTTCTGAAAAAACCGAAGTATTAAACATATTACCTGCTCCTTCGGTTGATTTTACTAGCAATACACCTTGCGCTAATGACTCAACTGTATTTACACCAACAACCCAACCAGCAGGTTCTGTATTCTTATGGACTATGCCTAATACTAGCACACAAACAAGAGAAGTTGCTAAATACAGTTTCCCTAAATTTGATACTGCTTACTCAGTTAGATTAAGAATTACCAATACCAGCGGTTGTTTCAATATTGCTACTAAGAGCATTTATGTATTTGCTAAACCAACAGCAAATTTTACAACTGCACCTCATTGCTTGAGCAATAATGTGCCTATTACCAATACTAGTACTATTCCTGTTGGTATTATGGGTTATTCTTGGAAGTGGGGTAATGGGCAAACCAGTTTAAGTGCAACACCAACTTATAAGTATCCTGTAAGCGGAACTTATTCAGCTACCTTAGTTGTTTCTTCTCCATTTGGCTGTTTAGATTCAGCAGTAAAAACTGTTACCATTTACGATAGACCATTCACTGGATTTAATGTTGTAAATCCTTGTGTGGGCGAAAATGATGTTACTGTGTTTAATAATACTACTGCCTTCGCTGGTGGTGCAACCAATGTAAACTACAATTGGAACTTTGGTGATTTGAAATCATCAACTGTTCAAAATCCAACAAACGCATACCGTGGTATTGGTACTTATGTTGTAAATCTATTAGCCGTTGATAAAGTAAATGGTTGCCGCGATTCAATTACTAAAAACGTAACTATTTTCTACAAACCACTTGCTCAATTTGCAGTGTCTGGAAGTGGTTCTGTTTGTGAAAACAATGAGTTTAAAGTTATAAATACTTCTTATACCATTGATCAAGGTAACTTTAAATGTTTTTGGAATTGGGGTGATGGAAAAACAGATACAATCTGTAATGTAAGCCATATTTATACCGCTCATGCTTTCTACACTGCAACATTAACCATTACTACACCAAATGGTTGCTCTGATACCACTAGTGTGCCAGTTACGGTTAATTTACCACCAGTATTTGATATCGATGTAAAAACAATAGATAGCAGTACCTATCCTATTGGTTTAAACAAGAAATTGTTAACCGCAAGTATACCGGATGCTGAGTCATATGCTTGGCAATTGGGAGATCTTGCAGGTTCAACAAGATCAGGTAATAATGTTGAGTTTGTTTTCGCAACTAAAGGCACCTATAACGTTAAATGTACCATCAAAGACCTAAGCGGTTGTGTGGTTACAGATTCTGTAAATGTTGTAATACTTTCTTCAGTTGGTATCCAAGATGTGCTTGCTGCTAAATACGATTTAAGCACCTATCCAAATCCATTTGGTCAGTCAACTAACTTGAGCTTTGAATTGCCAAATGCTACTGAGGTAAAAGTGTCTATTTTAGATATGTTAGGTAGAACTATCAAAACTATCGACTTAGGTAGAGTGAATGCAGGTAAACACAACCAAAGCTTAGAAGATTTTGGTGCTGCCGGTTCATACCTTATCAGAGTTGATTTAGATGGTCAGTCGGTATACAAACAAGTGATTAAACAATAATCAGCTGTTAACCTATAAAACAGAAAGGGCGGCCCATTGGGCTGCCCTTTTTGTTTATATGCTTTATCTTTTGGTTCAAACCGAAAAATAATAGCCGTATTTATGCATGAAAGATTTGGGGTTGAAGGATTGCTACCTAATATTATTTGTAATTCAATAACGAGGAGTTATAGCAACTTCTGTTTTGAGCCCGTTATTAGAAAGGTAAAAGTGAGCTAAATGAAAATCATAAGATGTATTATTGGCAAACTTTTAAAGTCATTTAAAAGACTAATTTAATAGTTCTTTTGCTTGTTCCATGTCCACTTCTGCATTGCCTGCATTGAAGTAAATAACCAAACCCACAATGATAAAAAGAATACCTATGGTAATGTTCATTCTATGGATAAATGTAGTACTTAGATAATTTTTGATTTTGTGAGAAAAATAACAAATAGCGGTTTGTGAACCAAAAGTTGCTACCAATACTGATAAAAAGAAAATGAATAAATCAAGGCTGCTATATTTTAAATTTGACTCTAAAAATAAGGTTATGCCTAACCAAGTAACCAATACCAACGGATTTAAAATATTAAGGATGA
>JBILJL010000311.1:0-3225 GCA_044377255.1 Bacteroidia bacterium | reverse complement strand
CAAGTTATAGAACAAGAGAGGTAGCTTTAGCTGCTCCTCCGGGTTTTCAGGTCTATTATGATGATAAGCAAAATGTTTATAATAGTAGCACTGGCAAAAATTATTTCCAATATTTCGATTTTAATAATTTGTCAAAACTCGATTGGCCTATCGATATGCTTGCTTATACAGATTTTGTGGCTTGTGCCTCTAAAGCTGATGAACCATTTCAAGCACCAATATTTGCTGCAGATCCCTCTAAGGTAGCTTGTTTAATTCTTTTCGATCCTGCAATTTACGGTTATAAAAGTTGTATTACTCAACCTACTATGAATTACTATATAAAAAAATCAATTGAAATTTATGATGTGATTAAGCCAACAAGGCTGGAAGATTTATTTTCTAAAATGTATATAATTTGGAAAGAGCCTGAATTTGAGGGCGATCCAATAGAACATGTATATAAATTTTACACCAATAAAGCTAAGACTAGACCCATAAATGCAAACTTGTTATAAATTATATGGTTAGTAAGTTTTTTATTATTTTGCTATTTTTTCTATGTACAAGTTCTATTTCTGGCCAAAGTTGGAAATACAATGACCCTGCTGTAAATATTGGTTGGAAGGCTCTTGAATTTAAGAATAAATACCTTGTTTCTGGAACAATAACCGATTCTAGTAATTTTAAGCAAGAGCCTTGTTTGGTGGTTTTAAACAGTTCTGGTGAATATTTAAATACCATACATATTCCACTATTTAGTTTAGGCTTGGAAAGAGGCATATTTGCCACAATTGCTTCAATAAACATAGATAGCATAATTTTAGCAGGTTGGGCTTATGACATTTTGGATTCTCAGGCAGTTTTTACAACCGTTATTTTAAACCAGGATTTAAAGGTATGTCAAATTAAAACCAAGAAAATCCCATTCTCCAATGGAATTCCATCAAGGAGTTATTCTGTGGGACTTAATTTATATAAAGATTCAGTTAATCATCAGTTTTATGCTAGTTCAACTATGTGTTCAACAAAGAAAAATGATGAAGGTATACCCTTTTTAGGTTCAGCTGTCCTACCATGTTTTCATAATTTTTTTCTCATTTCTTTAAACGGAGATATAACTTTTCAAAATACCATTCCAGTAAATATTAATAATAGCCCTAATGGATATTTATTTAATTCTTCAATTGATATTAAAAAAGCAGGTTCCAATTCATACTTAATTAGCAGTTTTGGGGAAGGTCAGGCGGTATTAGATGATTCTTTTAATATTATTAAAAATGTGCCTAAGTCGCTTGGTGATAAATCCAATGAGCTTTATTCAAATAACCTTATTTATTGGAAAAATTATTTTTATTCACTTGGCATAGTCACATATTGGAAAACAATTGGTAATTCAAAAGATTATATAGATATAAAGTATAATAAAATTTTAATTCATAAAATGAATAAAGAAGGGGAGTTGATAGATACGATTTTATTAAATCCTGTTTTAGATAAGGATAGTGCAGGGTATACCATTTTCAAAGATGGTGTGTATTTTGAAAATTATGCTGTTAACCTTGCCAATGCTATTGTTGAAGGCAGCCAAATAAGTGGTCCTAATAGTTTAATGTTTAGTTACAAAAATCAAACGGGAAGCACTTTTGTAATAAACTTAGATACTAACCTGAAGGTTGTTTGGAGTAAAGAAATTATATTAGGCTACCATAATTATTATAGTTTATTAGCAACCTCTGATGGTGGGTGTATTTTAACTGGTTGGGGCTATGCTCCAAATAGCACTCAAGAATTACCATTATTTGCCATAAAATTGGATAACAAAGGGCAGTTGAGCTCATTAAAGTCTGAAATACCAAATGAAATAAATTGGCGGATTTTCCCTAATCCCTTTCTTTCAAATATTACTATAGAAAATGAAAAAGCAGGTTGCTATGAGTTCCATTTATTTTCTATAACTGGAAATGAATTATGGAACCAAATAATATGTACCAAGAAACAGGATATTGACTTAAATAATCTTTCCTCAGGCATTTATTATTATAACATCAATTTAAATGGAACAAAGGTTAAAAATGGAATGCTAGTTAAATAGAATTTTCTACAACATTTTTTTTGCCACCAAGGCGCAAAGGCACCAAGGATTTTTTTTATCTTTTGGTTTTTGTTCGACCCAGAAGGGGTCGTATGTTTATAGGAAATTGATGTTCTATAAATATGTGACCCATTCTGGGTCAGGATTAGGTTGGTAAAAAATTGAAGCGAAATAATTAAAAAAATCTCCGTGCCTTGGAGCCTTGGTGGCAATTGGTTACCATTCTATGTCAAGATTAGGCTGGTAAAAAATTGAAGCGATATAAATAAAAAAAAATCTCCGTGCCTTGGAGCCTCCGTGGCAAATTTGTTTCTTTGTTACTTTGTAGTGATAAACAAACTAAGCTACATCCAGCACAATTCTGAAGGTGGTGCCTTTGCCGAGTTCGGAGTGGCGCACGTAGATTTGGCCTTTGTGGTATTCTTTGACGATTCTTTTGGTGAGCGATAGCCCGAGGCCCCAGCCACGTTTTTTGGTGGTGAAGCCAGGTTTGAATACGGTTTTAAACTTGCCTCTTGGAATTCCTTTGCCAGTATCGGTAATGTCTATATATACTTTTTCGGTATCGTGGTTCAAAACAATTCTAAGGTTGCCGTTTCCATCCATGGCATCAATGGCGTTTTTGCAAAGGTTTTCTATCACCCAATCAAACAAGGGAATATTGATATTGGCCCAATTGTTTGGCTGACCAATTTCTACAGTGAAATTAACCTTACTCGACACCCTGTTTTTGAGATAACCAATTGCTTTTTCTATTACCAAATCCAAGTTCTCTGCTTTAAGGATTGGTTCAGACCCAATTTTTGAAAACCTTTCTGTAATGAGTTCCAATCTTTGGATGTCGTAATCTACCTCTTTTAATATTTCCTCTTGCTGGTCTTTTTCGGTTTCTTTTAATAAGTTATGCCATTCGCGGAGGCTAGATATTGGCGTTCCCAACTGGTGGGCTGTTTCTTTACTCATGCCCACCCAAACTTGGTTTTGTTCTGCTCTGCGACTACTGCTCAAGGCAAAATAACTCATGTGGGCAAAAAAGGCAATGAGCGAAAGCTGTATAAATGGATAAGTTTGAAGGGCTGTGAGTATGCGCGAATTTTTATAATACAAATAGTTGTAACGATGGTTAACCATATCATATTCAATTTTTATGG
>JBILJL010000036.1:0-12452 GCA_044377255.1 Bacteroidia bacterium | reverse complement strand
GCAGGCACTCCTTGGGTTTGAATCCAGTTGGAGCAACCCCAAACAATTACTTGTTGAGGTTGAAAATGCGACCAAATATTGGAAAGTGTAGCATTTGGAAACCTGTCAATATTGACCACCCAAACGTCTTTCATTTGCTTTTTTAGGCCTTTATCTACTATGGTTTGCAACAGTTGTAATTCGGAAGTGGGCAAAAATTCTTCGGAAGTACTGGAAACCAGCATCAAAAGTTTTTGTTCTCCCGAACCAAGAGGGTTGTATTCTATAGAAAAATCTCTTTCTTTGACCACGAAAATATCGCTGAATAAAGGAAGAATAAAATCATCTGATATTTGAAAATCATTATTCATACAATGGCAATTTCAATAAAAATTAGCAAAACAACACAATCCAGAATCCATCTATGTGATTTTGAAAACATTGAATTTGGAAAAATCTTTTCTGACCACATGTTTCGGGTAGATTATTTCGATGGTTCATGGCAGAATCCGAGTATCATTCCCTATGGCCCTATAGAAATTTCTCCTTCTCTATCTGCTTTACATTATGGGCAATCCATTTTTGAAGGAATGAAAGCTTTTAAAAATCAAGAAGGTGCGCCACAATTGTTTAGACCATTAGACAATATTAAGCGTTTAAATATATCAGCATTGAGAATGGGCATGCCCGAAATACCTGAGGATTTATTTTTAGACGGGTTAGATCAACTGGTTTCATTAGATAGGAATTGGATACCAACAAAGGAAGGAAGCGCTTTGTATTTGCGTCCTTTTATGTTTGCCACTGATGATTTTGTTGGCGTAAGGCCAAGCTTAAATTATTCTTTTATTATTTTTTGTTGCCCAGTGAATAGTTATTACCCTCTGCCCATTAAGGTAAGAGTAGAAAAGAAATATGTGAGAGCTAGCACTGGCATGGCGGGATACGCTAAAGCGGCAGGTAATTACGGTATTAGTATGCTTCCTACCTCTGAGGCAAAGAAAGATGGCTACGACCAAATTATCTGGACTGATGGTATAAATCATAATTTTGTGGAAGAATCTGGTACTACCAATTTGTTTTTTGTGATGGACGACAAATTGGTTTTAACGCCTAAATTAGATGGGAATATTTTAGAGGGGATAACAAGAGACAGTTGCATTAAATTGTTGAAGGCTGAAGGTTACACAGTAGAAGAAAGAAATATTAGTATACACGAGATAATTGAGGCGGCAAAATCTGGCGAACTTACCGATGTTTTTGGAACAGGTACGGCAGCTATTATTGCTAAAATTGCAGCAATTGGCTTAGATGGTATTGATTATGAATTACCAGATTCAGAAAAAAGAAAGGTTTCTAGTTGGTTGTTTAAAACCATTTATGATATACAAACAGGTAAGGCTAACGACGTCTTTAATTGGGTGAAAGTTATCTCTTAATTAAATATATTTACAAGAAAACCTTCTCTGCAAAAAAGTAGGGGAGGTTTTTTTATGCCCTTTTTGCTCTTTCCCAATTGGCACTTTGCTTGCCTCTCAAAAACCTAAAAAAACCAAGGTACATGCAGAGATTCATGATAAAAAAATAATAGGGTACAAATAATATTTTCACCTTAATTTGTTTGTTGGCCAAGTACCAACCTAACAAAGCCATTGAATAGAAAAGCACCTGACCAATCATTAACAATTTGTAAATTATAATTGGTTCAGACAGTAAAAAAATATTAACTATAAACAACATTAATAAAGATAAAGGAGCTAATGTCCAACGCAATACCCTATGGGAAATAAACAAAAAGCTCACTTTAAAATTGTTGATTAAGTTAAAACTTTTGGGCAATCTGGTCATACTTTGAAAGGCGCCAGCAGCAATTCTCATTTTTCTTTTGAGCTCCTCTCCCACGTTTGCACTGGCTGTTTCTGCGGCCCATGCATTCTTCTCATAAATTACCCTATAGCCATCATTAGCAATTTGCATGCTTTGCATTAAATCATCTAACAAAGTATCTTCAGGTAATTCTCTAAAAAGTTGAGTTCTATAACTCATTAATTCTCCTGCCGCACCAACAATCGTGTAGAAATCAGAATCAAGTTGTTTTAAGAAACTTTCGTACTTCCAATAAATGCCTTCACCAGCACCGCTGGCATTTTCTTTGTCCTTGGTAATAATTCTCTTTTCGCCAGTAACTGCACCCACTCTAGGATTAGAATAATGCTTTACCAATTCATGAATGGCCTCAGGATTTAGCGCTGTATTGGCATCACAAAACACTACAATAGGTGCCTTAACAAAAGCCATAGCACGATTCATAGCAGATGCTTTACCCTTTCTAGTATCCTCATGCAAAGCTAGTACTTGAGGGTACTTTTTGATCCTATCTGGCGTATCATCTGATGACCCATCGCTAATAAAAATAAGTTGAAGCTTATCTGCAGGATACTTTAAAGCAAGACTATTTTTTATTTTTTCTTCAATGTAATCTGTCTCATTGAAACAAGGCACTACCAAGGCTACACTTGGAAAAAAGTTTGGATCAAACAGGGTTTCTTTTTGAATAGCCTTTTTTATTTTCACTAAAATATACAATAAGCTACCATAGCCCAAATAACTATAAACTACAATACCAATACCTACCCAAAACAGGCATGCTAATCCACTCATTTATTGACTATTTTTTTATAATTAATGTCGTTGACCGAAAGGAGGAATACCTTTGAATAGCTGCTTACTTTATGGCTAAAAGTAAAGATACTAATTAAAGAAATTTGTGTCATTACTTATTTACCTTTCCTCTGGCATTATAGCTATTAGGCTGGTAAATTTCTCCAACGGTTAACATTGTCATAGTAACATACATTATTGCACTTAAAGGAGCCTGACCAAAAACAGGGCTTCCAAAACTAGCGACTAAAACTCCTAAGAATCCACCATACAATGCGATTAATTTTTGTTTGGTATCTCTATCTGTAATGGTTCTAATTTTAACCACACCCATTACAAGTGCAAAAGCCAATCCTAAGGCATAAATAATTAAACCTACTACCCCATTTTCCAACCAAATTTTCAAAAACCAACTATCGCTTGGTAGATTTGTAAAGTTACTATTTGGATAAAAGCGAGCGGCCATTGAGCCGCTGGTACCAATGCCTGAACCAAACGGCTTATTTAACAAATATTCACCAATATTTTCTTGGTTAGCCATGCGTGCTAGCAGGGAAGCTTCATTTGGTTCAAGAGCAGTTCTGATCCAAGAAATTTGGTAATTTGCATTTCCAATATTGGTAAATTTTAAGAATGAAAAGGCAATCAACAATACGAGTAAACCACCACCCAAGATTCTAAAATTTCTAATCATCAACAGGTAAACAATAAATCCAAAGAAAATTACAAATATTGGTTCAAAACTACCCGAAGTACTCATACCAATTAGGCAAACAACAAAACCAAAGGCATATAAAATTCTTGCTATTTTAGTATAAGGTCCTAAAGCCAAGATAAGGCATATAAAGGCCACGTAAGCCATGGTAACTCCAAACTGCCCAGCATCAGCAAAAAACGAGAATGCACGCAATTGTCCTGACAATACATGTTTAATTCCCCCTCCATCTTCTAGCCATTTATTTTCAAATGGATCGAGACCAATATTAATTTGTTTCCAACCCCAAAATGCACCAAATATACCCCAAATGATAATGGTTTTTAATAAGCCATCCAAGTGTTCTTTTTTATCAAATAAAAGCAAGGTGAGCAGAACAGTTTGTATTGCATAAAAAGAGATTCCTCTAACGGCATAAAGCCACGCGTTGATATTACCTGCTTCTGGGTTAAATGCCTCACCAAATGTGTAAAACAGCCATAAAACACTGGTAAAAAAGAATCCATTGTTTAGCTTGGTCGTATTTTCTTTATTCAAGCGAAATAACATGGAAAGTGTAGTTAATAATAATAGCCCATCAACAAACAAATCCAATGGAACCTCACTTAAATACCTATTGATACCATGAAAGAAAAAGGAATAGTGAACATAGCACATTAAACCATAATAGGGGTTAAAAATAATGAGCGCAATAACACCTACAAATACAGGCAAAAAGGCTACCAAGCCACCAATACCTATATCTCCAGCCGCCAATACACTTGCCATTATAACCCCAGTCACTGCTATCAATGCCGCCATTATAAATGTTGTATACTTACTACTAAAGGATTTTGAACCTGGTCTCAATTTAATAATTGTTTAAAATTTGTAAACTCGGTTGTTGTAAAAAAAAACAATTGAATGAGGGTGCCAATTCTTGGCGTTTCAAAATTCCGTAAATAGCAATTAAAATCAGGTAAGGAAAAAAAATATGAATAGGAAGGTAGCTGGCTAAAATTAAAAAAATTACCACTTCAAGAGCAGCAAATAAACCATTCCCAATAAGAGAAGTAAAGCTTTTACTTTTTATTATTTGTGTGATGGCCAACATGCATTACCCAAAAATTATGCGTTTTCTTCTTCAGAATCATCATCCTGTTGCGGCAGGGCAGGGCGCGCAACACGCTTCGATTTAGGAGCCGAACCAACCATGTTTTCTAAATCTAAAGATTCAACAAAGTTCAACCAAAGCATAATTTTGTTTTCATCGCCCGAGGCTTTCCTAAACAATCTCATGATATTTTCATCTGCAGGCTGCCAGCTCCTTCTTGCATCTAAAACCAACAATGACAAACGAGAGTTCTTGATTAATTGATTTGGCAATGCGTTAAGGCTGATTGCGGGAATTTCGACGATAATAAAATTATAAGCACTTCTATTTACTCTTGAAAACTCAGGCAATAAATTCTCCTCAGTTTTAGCAGAAAATAGCCTAGAAGTAATGTCGTAACGAAGGGTACGAAATCTTCTATCATCCGTTTCAGCATCCTCCATATTGTCGTCGTTAGAAATATAAAGTACTGAATAATCAAGGCTATATAATTTCTCGGCAAGTTTTTGACCAGCATAAGATTTGCCCTCCTGTTCTCTAGAACTAATAACAGTTATGAGATAATTTGAGGTAACTTGAGGATTATTTTCCAATTCAATTTTTAAATTAGAAACAGCATAATCCAACAGCGTATTTTCTATCCTACCCATTTGAAGTGAATTGTTACGCGACATTCTATTAGGCAAGGCACTGAAAGTTTTTAAACCGGTTAACTCCTCAGCTCTTGAAGTATTTTTAATTGACCCATCCAACAATTCGCGGGCTATGAAGTAAACCAGCAGGAATAAGAATGAGGCAAGGAATGACAATACTACCAATAAAAACCTCTTTGGAGCCACAGGTATTGTTGGATAAACAGGATTATCCATTACCTGCAAATTATTCGACATTTCGATGTTTTGTTGTCTCAATTTAGCCAAATGGTAACCATGTAAAATTTCTAAATATTGTCTTTCGGCAACATTGATCTCGCGCTCTAACATACTTACTTGCATATTTAAAGGAGAGAATTCTTTATACTTTCTATCAAATTCTTTTCTACGATCAATATACACCTGCAGGCGTGCTTCTGAGCCATCCATTGCCAAAACTTCTTTTAACCAACCCTCCAACACAATATTCATTGGAACCGATTCGATGGTATTATTTAAGCTATAATATTGTAATACCCAAAGGCGAATTTCTTGCTTTATCGCATCCACTCGGGTGGCCATTTTCTCTATATCAACCTTTCCGTTGTTGTAGATTTTTGCTCTTTCATATTCTTCATGCGCAACCCCTAATTCTTTCCTCAATTTATTAAGTTCTGCATTGTTACGTAATAAAACCTCTCTTGATTCCAACTGGTCTTCTAACCTTGCTACACCACGTTTGTGAGCTTCATAAGCCATTAACTCTTTGTAGTAATCTGTTTCATTGGTTTCATTTTCAATTGCAACGGCTTTTGCTTGCTCATAATAATTGATGATTTTATTTCGAATACCAAAGTCTTTCAATTTATTCTCCGAGTTACTTAATTCGGCAGCCGCATCTTTTAACCTAGCCTCAAACCATTTTGATACGTTTACAGTTTCTGAGCCTTTTAGAGATTTATATTTTTCAATAAACTCTTGAGTTAAAAACTTTAAAGTATTTAAACACACACCAGGGTCATCAGATTTAAAAGTAAGATCAATAAAATCTGAGGAAGATTTGCGGGAGGCGGCTAAATTTTTACCGATGTTACCAATGCTATAATGACCAGTAGCATCTGAGATTAAGCGAACTACTTTATTATCAGTAGAAGAATTTTTATATTTTGTTATTTTATCAACTGTAGCAGAGAAATTACCTTGAACAACTATTAAAGCTTTTTCATCTGCAAAGGTATTTTTGAGCTCATTAAAATTCTTTTCATTCAGAATAAGAGGGTCTGGCGTTTCAAGTAAAAGGTGTTGTGCCAATAACTTTATAGCCACATCTTCCATGGTTTGACGAGCTTTTATGGTTACCAATAAATTGTCAAATGCATTGTTGATAGTAAAATAATCCGATTTAGAAGCGTCTTCACCTGTGCCATTACCGTTTCCTGAAGCGATACCTGTATAAACAGTTGTTGCTGATTGGTATTCCTTGGGCAATCTATCTGTTAGCACATAAACCAAGATGGCTACTAGTACTGGGAAAAGTATTAGCCATTTAAGGTTCTTACTCAATATACGTAAAAATTGAACAAAATTCATCTGCGTTGATTTATTTTTTTGTTTGTTTTAATATGACCTTGTGTAACGGCAAACCTAATATCGCCTCAAACTGTTTCAATGCGCCATAATAAAACCTGAATGATTCGTGGTAGGCAGCTTCAGCATTGGCAAGGACATTTTTTTGTCTGGCATATTCTGAAAAGTGAATAGAGCCTTCTCGGTATTCCTTTTCTGCAACCTGACAAGCCACCATTTGCATGGTATAATCTTCATTTCTTCCTTTATAAAGCCTATTGTAACCAACCATATCTGCATAAAAAGCATTTAACTTTCTCCTTAATTCCATTGCCTCCGCATCACGCTTATACTTTTGTACGATTACTTTTTCTTTCGATTCATTTACTCGGCCTTTGTTTCCTAAAACATCATAAACTGAAAGTTGAATGTTAACACCCGCGCGGTAACCAGATTGTACTTCAACCAAACCGATTTGAGGAGCCAATGAATTTGTGTAAGCAAAATATGGAAGACTACCGAATGAGTAATTATAAAAAACACTGACATTTTGAGCCCAAATCAACCTTGTATAACGTTCATTCCATTGGTTTGCCCTCATTGCCGCCGCTTCCTGTTTTAGGGTTGGGTTTACTGATTTGGCAATTTCAAACAAAGAATCTAAGGAAGGCAATAACAGTTCAATATCTACTTTTGGGTTCAATAATAATTCTTCTGATGGATCACCTGCTTGCGCATTGGCAGGAAGGGTAAGACAAATTATCCCTATCAATAAAACAATCCAGGTTATACATTTCTTCATATCAAAAATCAAAATAGTTCTTGTGTAATTTTATATCAACAAAGTAAGTTCAACTCATTATATATAATGAATTCACTTATTCACCCTTAGTATTGGTGTGTCCATTTTTGTAACAAGTTGGATTTATCAATAAATTCCAAGGCATTTGTAATTTAAAAAAAGCTAATTATGAATACCAAAGATATCATGCTGATTGAATCTTAGCCTTCTGTTATTACCGTATGAAGTATTTGTATAAATATAAAGTTTGGACATACTCTTAACAATGGAGTTCTCTATATTAGTTATGCTTTTAATCAAGCCTCTCTCAGGTGATAAAAGGATTTGTAACTGTTGAAAAAACCGAAATAAATGAGGTCAGAAAAAAAAGAAAATCTAAGTGGAATGAATGTTAATTTATGGGTATTCTATCCAGATACCTTCCTGGAATCTATCCATTGCAATCAATATACCATTTTGATTAGAATTTTCAACTTTATCAACAATGCCAAGTTTAAGAATGAAATTAAAAAAGTCACCAACCGGTTGGATTTTAATGATTTTATCATTTTTACGGCAGCGATTTGTACAGGCGTTTTCAACTGAATCTTTTAGTAAAATTTATTTTTTCTTTGATGCAATGACAATTGAAAATTATCCAAGAAAAATTGACCAGCACCTAGCTATCCTAAAACCAACATTTGCAATTGAAAATAAGGCAATATGATTTATTGTGAAACTAAACTTAAAAATGAATTTTGTTAATTTGATTGTTAAAACCAAGAGATACCTTGTAAAGGGTAATTGCTAAAAAACACATGACCATTTTGAAGTTTGGTGGTTTTGCAAAAATATACCAAATATTATACAGGTAAATTTGCCCTAGCAATTAGGTTTACTATCTTTGAAGCGAATGAAATTTTTTCGATTTATTCTGCTATTTTCAACTCTATGCTACTTCCAAGTTGCAGCCCAAACCTTTACTGTTGATGGGGGAGATACTATAAATGTGACCCAAATAAATGGAAAAAAACAAGGCTTTTGGCGTTATTTTTGGCCCAATGGCGACTTAAAATACGAGGTTTATTATGAAAATGGGGAAAAAGAAGGTTTAGAAATTTCTTATTTCGACAACCAAGATTGCCTTGAATATTCGAACACCTATCACAAAGGTGCGTTAGAGGGGCCAAGGGTAATGTTTTACCCGAATTGCAGTACCAGAGTGGAGGAAGTTTACAAAGCGGGTGTTAAAAGTGGTTATGAAAGAAACTTCGACCAAACTGGCACCTTGCTTACTGAGGCAGTTTTTGATAAAGGAGAATTGGCAGGTAGTTATGCCCACTTTGATAAAAAAGGAAATGTAACCTTTGAAAGTCCATCAAAAGAAACCACCCTTAAATTCGACAAATTTTTGAATGGTGAATACAAAATTAAAGATAGCACCATTTTTAAAGTTTTTAAAAGAAACAAAGAGTGGAAAAGAATCATGATGGTGGTGGATATGACGGGAAGTATGTTTCCTTACATTGGCCAAATGCTTGTTTGGTACAAACAAACTTATGAAGATGGTAGGGTTAAATATTATATCCTATTTAATGATGGAGATAACTTGGCGGATGGCAAAAAAGTGGTAGGCAGAACTGGCGGAACACATCCTTTTGAAGCCAAGGATTTTCGTAAAATGAAAAAAGACATCGAAGATGTGCGCAAAATGGGTGAAGGCGGAGACGATCCTGAAAATGACCTGGAAGCAATAAATACCGCACTCATTACCTACAGAGATTATTCAGACATTGTGTTATTGGCAGATGATAGTCCGGTAAGAGACATGGCCTTACTGAAACGAATTAAAAAACCAATTCACGTGGTACTCTGTGGAACCAATAAAGGTATCAACGATCAATACTTAAAAATAGCTCTTCAAACCAAAGGTACCATTCATACTGCTAACCATGATATTGATATGAAAAAAATAAAAGATGGCGACGAATTTACCATCGACAAAGATATTTTTAGGTTTAGTGGTGGACAGTTTATTTGGGTAGATGCCATTGAGTAAATAAAAAATGAAAATTGTATTAGCCTCCAAATCGCCTCGCAGGCAAGAGCTCATTAAAGGACTTGAACTAAGCTATAAAATAGTTTTATATGAAGTAGAAGAAAGTTTTGATCCAAACGACGCGCCTAATGACATTGCTAAAAAACTAGCTATCAAAAAAGCCGCAGCCTATCCAAATACGCTTGAGGAGGATGAAGTATTAATTACTGCAGATACCATCGTTTACATTAATGGGCAAGTGCTCAACAAACCTAGTAATGAGCAGGAAGCGTATAATATGTTACGAACTATTTGTGGTAATACACACCAAGTATTTACAGGCGTTTGTTTGCGCAGTGTTGCAGAAGAAATAGCCTTTACCGAAATGAGTTTGGTGACCTGCAAAAACCTCAGCGATGATGAAATTTACCACTATATTAATAACTACCAACCATTTGACAAAGCGGGGAGTTATGGCATTCAAGATTGGTTTGGCTATACGGCTGTTGAAAAAATTGAAGGCTGTTATTACAACATCATGGGCTTGCCAATAAGTAGGGTAAATGAAGCACTGAAGAAATTAAGTATAAATTAATAGCTAAAGACATTACTTTTAACTGCACAAATTCCTCTAAAATATTAACTAATTACGCCAAAATAATGAAAAGAAAAATAGCCAGTATTTTCTGTATGATCCTAATGCAGTTGGCTGTATTTGCGCAAAAATACACAACTATCAGCGGAAGTGTTCCAAGCTTTGCAGACCAAACAATTTCCATTCAATATTTTGCTACACCATTTCAAAATAGTTTGGATCAAACCGAAATAAATGTAAATGCAAAAGGTTTTTTTAAAACAAAATTACCCATTCTTGAACACCAAATTATTAACCTGTTTTTAGGTTCAGAAATTATCAGGTTTCATACTGCTCCAGGCGATAGTTTGCATGTTGTTGCCAATAAAATTGATGGTAAAACCAAGCAAAAAATAACTGGCAAAGGAGCCATGGAGGCCAATTGGTATGAAAAGCAAAAGAATTATTTTGAAGCAAGCGTGGAGAATGAAAAATTTTCAAATTTAATACTCATTGAAATGGGCAATAGAAGTGCCGATGAGTTTAAAGATTTTATAGACAGCATTTGCACAGTGAAAACTAACTTCCTAAAGTTGCACAAAAAAGAACTAACAGAGTCGTTTTACCAATGGCAAACTGCAGAAATAAAATATGAACTTGAAAGCTTTAAAATTAACTACCCAACTTGGTTTTATACCATGCGTGGTATCGATAATAAAGTAAAAGAAGTAGATAGCAATTACTTTAAATACCTCGATCAAATGAATAAAAACGAGGAAATTTATTTAAATGCAACCCAATACAGAAATTGGTTGAAATACTATTTTATGTATGTGATTAAAACAAAAAATTTACAATACAATGCAATTGATTTGTATTCATTTTGTGGCACTCTTTTCACAGGCAAAACACTTAATACATTCCGCTTACATTTGTGGAGCGATATCATGCAATATGGCCAAATGAGTGATGCTACAGCCCTCTACCCAATGGTAAAAAAACAACTAGGCACACTTGATGGATTCGACCAATTGGAACAAAAATACAAGGAGAAAATGCCGTTTGTAAATGGAACACCGGCCATTCCTTTTACCTTAAAATCTATTGATGGCAAAAATGTTTCCTTGGCAGATTTTAAAGGTAAGGTAGTATATATTGATTTTTGGGCAAGTTGGTGCGGACCCTGCAAAAGGGAGATACCTGCAGGAGAACAATTGAAGAAATATTTTGAAGGCAAGGATGTTGTTTTCCTAAACATATCTATAGATGAAGATGAAAATAAATGGAGAGATGCTGTAAAAAACTATCAGATAAGCGGTATCCATTTATTGGCAAATTCAAAAAACAATCCTGCCATGTTAGAAGCTTATAAAGTAGCCTCTATTCCCTCCTATTTTTTAGTTGATAAGGACGGTAATTTTATAGCAGCTCCTGCTCCCAGGCCAAGCAGCAATGGTACGCAGCAACTCATAGAAAGTGGATTATAGTGGATGATACTCATAACATTTTATAACTTAAATTAATTGAAAATAAACTTCAATGCCCTATTAAAAGTCCTACCAAATTATGGAGGTACTATGATGGTGGATGGCAAAGAATTTTACTATAGCTATTTAGAACTGAGCAAACCAACAGGGAAATATATTGCACGAATAGTTATCAAATGTGTAAATATTTTTATGGCCAAACATTACTTTAGGTATATTGGTAATTCATGTTCACCAGGCCTGGTAATGTCGGATATAAGCCATGAAGGAGGGATTCAGCAATTCTCAACTTTTGGCAAAGGGTGCGGATTAATTGTTTGCAATGTGTTTGGTTGTGGCCAAGTAAAAGATGGCGTAGTAATACCTGCTGATCCATTTATGATTGTAAATTTAGATCCAGCATGGCAATCATTCAACGATTACAAGGGGGCCATGAGTTCAAAATACAGGACCAGAACCAATAGGGTTTATACCTTATCAAACAAAATTACTTTTAAGAAGCTCAACGAGGAAGGTTTGGAGAAATGGATTCCTGCTTGTGCAGCATTGTTATTTGAAACGCTCAAGCACAAAACCATAACAATAGGTAGTGATTTGGCCTTGGTATTGAGAACCTATCACCAGCAATTGGGCGATAACTATCAAATAAATGGTTATTTTAAAGATAATCAACTTATAGGATTTATCTCATTTATAAAGGATGAAGACCAAATGTATGCCATGCATTTGGGTTATAACATTAACATAGGAACAGAATTTCATTTATACCAAAGAATGATGTACGATTTAATTGGCATTAGCATTGAGCACAAATTAAAAAGCATCAACTTGGGCCGCACCGCACCAGAAATTAAAAGCACTATGGGTGCCATTCCCATTGAAAATAGCTTTGTTTTTTTCAGCAGAAGTAAATCCTTTAAATGGCT
>JBILJL010000310.1:0-3248 GCA_044377255.1 Bacteroidia bacterium | reverse complement strand
AATTTAACTTCCGATAATTGGTACTCTTTTAATTTTTCTAAGAGTGCTTTGTTGTCTTCTAAAGTCCTTACCAATTTGCCAGAAGCATTGCAAAGACTATATATCGGAGGCGTGTTCATGGTGCTTACAATACTTAAAAAATAGGTGAAATCGCTATTAAAGCTTGCCATGTTCCAACCCTTGGTATTGGTGAGTTGGGTTTTTCCTTTGCCATTTAAACCTATTACATAAATATACCTTTCAGCTGCATTTACTTCCGAAGATGAATAGTAAAGTTTTTTATTCTTTTCATCTATTCCAAAAACCTCATCAATATCATAATTGCCTTTGGTAATTTGTTTGATTAGCTTTCCTTTTAAATTGAATTGGTAAAGGTGATTGAAACCATCTTTTTCACTGCTCCATAAAAAGGTTTTGCCATCGTTTAAAAAGTTTAAGTTGTCTGTGATATCAATATAATAAGGGTTTTCCTCAGTTAATATAACATTGGTCTTGCCAGTTTTAGCATCTGCAATGAGCAATTCAACTTTGTTTTGAAGGCGATTCAATCTTTGAATACTTAGGAGGTTATTGTCTTTTGTCCACTGCATTCTTGGTAAGTAAATATCAGTTTCATTGCCAGTTTGCATTTCTGCAATTAACTCCGATTTGGTATCGTACACAAAAATATTTACCAATGAATTTGCCTCACCAGCTTTTGGGTATTTAAACTTTTCTTGCTTAGGGTAAAGGCTTCCATAAATGGCCATTTCATATTCTGGCACCTTTGTTTCATCAAATCGGTAAAAGGCCAATTTATCGCTATTGGGACTCCAAGCAAAGCCTTTCCAGATGGCAAATTCCTCTTCGTAAACCCAATCGGTACCACCATTGATAATGGCATTTTCTTTTCCATCTTTGGTTACTCTTGTTTCGGTGTTTGTTATAAAATCGTAGTAGTACAAATCATTGTTTCTTACAAAAGCCATTTTTATATTATCAGGAGAAAGTGTGGCATAACGTACTTTTTCTTTCACTGGGTTCAAGAGTTTTTTTGAACCCAAATCATATATATAAAATATACTTTTACTGCTGTGTCTATATATGCTTTCGGTTTGGGTTTCAATGATTAGTTTCTTTTCATCACCCGACCATGAATAATTATACAAGCTAATGGCTACACCATTGTTGGCACTGGTTACATCGGCTATTTTCACCAGTGTATCTACCACTTTTCCTGTTGCAAATTCAAATCGCAAGAGATTTTGTTGGTTATCTAAATTGCAATAATACCTGCCATCTATCATGGAGTTAAATCCAGCCACACCCTTTGCCGAAAAAGAACCTTTTGTCCAGATATCTTCTAATGTAATTTGTTTTTGAGCAAAGGTTTGGTTCGAACCAAAAAAACAGAGGAGTAAGAGTGTAAATACTATTTTTTTCATACTTAAAAATTTATCCAAACCTAAATAAAAAAACCTAGAAAAAAGTACCGTTTATACTTATCTGGCCAATTTATAGGACCAATAAACTATTTAGCTTCAAGGATTGTTTAAATGTTGACCTAAAGTTTTGGGCAATATTTAAAGATATTTGTATTATGAATTTTCAAAAAATAAGGGAACAAGACCTCCTTCAATTCAAAGAAATGGTTGGAGAAGAATATGTATTAGTTGATTTGAGTAGTCTTGAACCCTTTTCGCATGATTACACAGAAGACCTATCTTTCTTCCCGGAAGTGGCTTTGAAACCAGCCAACGCCAAAGAAATAGCCGCTATTTTATCGTACTGTAATTTAAACAATATTGCAGTAACACCCAGAGGAGCTGGCACTGGCTTAAGCGGAGGCGCATTGGCTGTTTATGGAGGCGTTGTATTGAGTACCGAGCGCTTAAACAAAATTATAAGTATCGATGAAAGAAACTTCCAAGCCATAGTAGAACCGGGAGTTATCAATGAAAGGCTTCAAGAGGCTGTGAAGGAAAAAGGCTTGTTTTACCCACCTGATCCGGCCAGTAAAGGCAGTTGTTTCTTAGGTGGAAATATTGCGCATAGTAGCGGTGGACCAAGAGCTGTTAAGTATGGCACCACGCGTGATTACGTTTTGAACCTAGAAGTAGTTTTGGTGAATGGAGAAATAATTATGACAGGTGCGAATACACTTAAGTATTCTACAGGCTATAACCTCACGCATTTGATGATAGGTAGTGAAGGCACCTTGGGTATCGTAACCAAAATCATTTTAAAACTAATACCTGCTCCCAAAAACACATTATTGTTATTGGCACCATTTGCTTCACCAGAAAAAGCTTGTGAAGCTGTGAACGGCATATTTTTAGCGGGTTGTAACCCCTCGGCTTGTGAGTTTGTGGAGCCAGATGGCTTCAGGTTATCAGCAGCATTGTTACAAATGACCTTTGATATTCCTGAGGAGGTTAAAGCTTATTTGCTCATTGAAGTAGATGGCAATCATTTTGATCAAATGATGAAAGAATGCGAAACCATCAGTGAGGTATTGTATACCCATCAAGCCATAGATGTTTTGTTTGCAGAAACCGCCAATCAGAAAGAGTATTTTTGGAAATTAAGAAGAGGTATTGGCGAAGCCACCAAACACAATAATACATACAAAGAAGAGGACACAGTTGTACCAAGAGCAGAGCTACCCATCTTATTCCATGGTGTAAAAGAAATTAGCAAGCGTTATGGGTTCAGAACGATTTGTTACGGACATGCTGGCGATGGCAATTTGCATGTAAATATATTGAAAGATGATTTGAGTGATGAATTTTGGAACAATGAATTGAATGCGGCTATTGTTGAAATATTTGAATTGTGTAAACAGCTCAATGGCACCATTAGCGGAGAGCATGGCATAGGTTTGGTTCAGCAAAAATACATGAAAGTAGTGATGCCAGAAACCAATTTGGCCTTAATGCGAGCCATAAAATTTGCGTTTGATCCAAAAGGCATTTTAAATCCGGGGAAAATATTTACCAAAGAAAGTTAGGCACTAATTGAGTGCTTTTCATTCTTCAACACATTGGCATGCGTCCACTCAATGGTTTGTTGGAAAGGGCTTGTTCTAACTTGACAATCGGAAATATTGCAGATAGCACAACATGAAGGGATGCAAGGATCTGCATGAATAAACAATTCAATGTCCTTGTGAAATTTATTGGCTACCAAATAATCAATGGCAGAAACCTCTTCATGAGCCTTTTCTAAATTCCAGTAATAGGGCAAGGTTACATGCGCATCTATGTGAT
>JBILJL010000309.1:0-3252 GCA_044377255.1 Bacteroidia bacterium | reverse complement strand
CAAGTGTGTTACACACTCCTTTAATGAGCGGTGCTAATGCCATTCATGGTGTGGTTATTATTGGGTCTATTATTGTGATGGGCCAGGCAGAACATACCTTATCTCTAATTTTAGGTTTTTTAGCAGTAGTGCTTGGGACCTTAAACGTGGTAGGTGGTTTTGTGGTAACCGACAGGATGTTGGAGATGTTTAAGAAAAAGAAATAAAAGATTATTCCATTAAAATAAATACTACATGACTACGCATATTCTTGAAATAATATATTTAATAGCCTCTGTAACTTTTATCATTGGATTAAAGTTTTTAGGAAATCCAGCCACTGCTAGAAAGGGCAATTTAATAGCCGCCTTTGGCATGGGTATAGCCATTTTTGGTACCATCTTTTTGTACACGAGTCCAGAATCTGGCCAACATTTGCATAATTTAGTCTTTATTTTTGGTGCCCTTATTGTTGGAACTGTTCTTGGCTTTATAGCTGCCAAAAAAGTTCAAATGACAGCAATGCCCGAGATGGTAAGTTTGTTCAACGGAATGGGTGGCGCTTGTGCCATGTTAATCTCTATCATTGAATTTCAACATTTATCAGATGGCTCTTTAGTTGGTTTAGAAAGTAAGTTATTTATCATCATTGTTGGAATGATCATTGGTTCTATTTCTTTCTCTGGTAGCATGGTTGCTTGGGGTAAATTAAGCGGTAACGTAAAAGATAAATCATTTGGTAAGCAACAATTAATTAATGTTGGTTTGCTTTTGGTAATTTTAGTGCTTGCTTATTTCAACATCATGGGCGGGGTAATGGATGCTAGCACATTATTTTATGCCGTTCTGACCCTATCCCTTTTATACGGGATATTATTTGTATTGCCAATTGGTGGTGCTGATATGCCTGTTGTAATTTCATTGCTTAATTCATTTACAGGAGTTGCCGCTGCATGCGGTGGTTTCTTATATGATAACAAAGTAATGTTAGTAGGTGGTATTTTAGTTGGTTCAGCCGGTACTTTATTAACCATAGTAATGTGCAAGGCAATGAACAGATCATTGTTAAATGTGTTGATTGGTAATTTTGGTGGTGGAGCTACAGGCGATGCAGCAACGAGTTCTTCATTTGAAGGAAGCATCAAAGAGGTTTCTGCCAGCGATGCTGCTATTTTAATGCGTTATGCCAAGAAAGTAATTATAGTTCCAGGTTATGGATTAGCTGTTGCACAAGCGCAGCATGTGGTGCACGATTTGGAGTTGCTATTGGAGTCGGAGGGTGTTGAAGTTAAATACGCCATACACCCTGTTGCAGGTAGAATGCCTGGTCACATGAATGTTTTGTTGGCAGAAAGTAATGTGAGCTACGATAAATTGGTTGAAATGGAAGAGATCAATCCTGAGTTCAATACTACAGACGTGGTACTGGTTGTTGGGGCAAATGATGTTGTGAACCCTGCTGCTAAAACAGATCCAAATTCTCCTATTTACGGTATGCCTATTTTAGATGTAGAAAACGCTGCGAATGTGATTGTAAACAAACGTTCAATGAAGGCGGGTTATGCTGGTATTGAAAATGAATTGTTCTACAAACCAAAAACAAGTATGTTGTTTGGTGATGCCAAAAAAGCATTGACTGAATTGGTTGCTGAGATTAAAGCATTAGGTTAATTTGGTTTGGCCTTTATTGGGGTAAAATGACAAAAGAATATTTAGTTCTAAGAAGGATAAGAGAACAGGTCTCGACCTGTCAGTAGGGACTGGATTTTTAAAGGCTATTTTGTAAAGGCATATTGAATAATATTAGCACCCATTTGTAGTGCTTGTTGTCTGGTTGTTTCTGGGTCGTTGTATATTTCTTTATCTTCCCAGCCATTCCCTAAATCACATTCGAAGCTATAAAAGCAAACCAATCTACCTTGGTAAATGAGGCCAAATCCTTGTGGCGATTTGCCATCGTGCTCATGTACTTTTGGTAAGCCGTTGCTAAAATTATAAGCCTGATGGTAAATTGGATGATTGAAAGGTAGTTCTACAAAACTTAATTCGGGAAATACTTTTTTCATCTCTCTTCTAAAATATTTATCCAAACCATAGTTATCATCGGCATGCAGAAAGCCTCCAGCAATTAAATAGTTCCTTAGATTTTTTGCCTCTTGATCGCTCAAAACAATGTTTCCATGTCCGGTTAAATGAATAAAAGGGTAGTTGAATAATTCATTGCTCCCAACTTCAACTACCTCTTCTTCTGGGTTAATATTCATGTCTAAATTTCTATTGCAAAACGCAATCAAATTTGGTAAGGATGTTTTATTGGCATACCAATCTCCGCCACCATTGTATTTTAATTTTGCAATTTTTAGGCTTGGAGGCGAAAAGGAAAGAAAACTTATTGAAAAAATGAGTAAAAGAATGTTGCGTATAATCTTCATGGTTACAAATATGAGCGCTTTTGCTATTTTTTTGACAATAAAAAAGTTAAGGGATAAAAATTTTCACACTGAGCCAATTGAGATTGGAAACCTTATGCTTAAACCTAAATTGTAATTAAATTCAACAGTAACTTATTACTTTGTCTTTTTTATTGGTTAAGCGCAAAGGCACATACACCATATATTGCAGCTGTTTCTGTGCGTAAAATGTTTGGGCCAAGAGAGGTCGGTTTGAACCCACATTTTAATGCGAGATCAATTTCTGAAGTACTAAAATCTCCTTCTGGTCCAATTAAGAGTATATTTTGTTGCTTAGTAGTAGATTGAATTTGTTTTGAAATTGATTCTGTTTGTGCGGTTGGGCACCAAGCTATCCATTTATTGGTAGCTGGCTGAACTTGGCTCAGAAATTCAGAGAATTTAAGGATTTGGTGGATTTTAGGTAAGTAAAATTGCTTACTTTGTTTAATAGCTGAAATGGCAATTTTTTCGCAACGGTCCATATTAATTTTAGCTCTTTCTGTATTATCTGTTTCAATAAAGCTAATTTCATCTACACCAATTTCAATAGCCTTTTCGAGCATCCATTCTATGCGTTCAAAATTTTTGGTTGGGGCAATTGCTAAGTGGAGGTAGTAACTTCTGTTTGGTAGGTGTTTAATTCTGCGAGTGATTTCACCGGTGCATTTTTTAGGATGGTCGTCTAATATGGTAGCTATTGCTTCAGTTCCTTTTCCATCGATTATAGTGAGTGTGTCCCCATTTTTTTTTCTCAGCACTCTAATGCAATGTTTCGACTCTTCTTCGGAAAAGGTAAAGGTATTTGAGTCTAGGTTTGGTA
>JBILJL010000308.1:0-3260 GCA_044377255.1 Bacteroidia bacterium | reverse complement strand
CGCTGCAATCGCAAGTTTTGCCTATAATGAAAAGGTTGCTGTTCTTGATGGCAATGTTTTTAGGGTTCTTTCTCGGTTATTTTGCCAGTTTGAACCAATTAACACTTCTTCTGGCAAAAAGGTATTCACAGAATTGGCTCAAACCTTCCTAAATTTAAAAGAGCCTGCCCTTCACAATCAAGCTATGATGGAACTTGGGTCTTTGGTTTGCACACCTACAAATCCCAATTGCGGAGAATGCCCTCTTCAAAGTACCTGCCTAGCTTATTCATTGGGTCAGCAAAAAGAATTGCCTGTTAAAGAAAAAAAACTTGCGGTGAAAAGTAGGTTTATAGCCTATTTTCATCTTGAAGTTGGCGAGTTTTTGGCTATTTATCAGAGACCAGCAGGAGATATTTGGCAAAACCTTTACGACCTTCCTAATCTTGAAATGGAGGAACCAAAGGAAATTCAATTTTGGAAAGAGGATTTGGAAAATAAACGTTGGATTTCAAAAACCGACCAACTCACATTTAGATTTCAAAGAAAACATTTGCTCACCCACAGGAGAATATTTGCCAATTTCTACCACATTAAACTATCAAAAAGACCAAAATTGAACCTAAATGAAATTTGGATCAAAAAGAGTGAACTTGCTAAATATGGCATTTCCAGACTTTTCGACCACTATGTACAAAATGATACAATATAATGAGGTTAAGGATAGAAAAGAACCTATTTTAGCCGAGGATATTAAACTGAACATTTATTTTTTTCTTCACTCAAATGCTAAGTTTTTCCAAAAATCAAAAGTAAACAAACATGTCGCTCAACAAAGTAATGCTAATTGGTAATTTAGGGATTGATCCAGTAGTTAAATACCTTGAAAGTAATAGGGTAGTGGCCCAATTTACATTGGCTACTAATGAGGCTTATTTAGACAAAAATGGGGAGCGCAAAGTTGAAACCGAATGGCACAATATTGAGGTTTGGGATCAACTTGCAAAATCTGTTGACCAATTAAAAATGAAAGGACTCCTTAAAAAAGGAACCCAAGTTTATGTTGAAGGAAAAATAAGAAGTGAATTGTACAAAGATCAGAACGGATTAGAGGTGATGAGAAAAAAAATTAAAGCAAATCAAGTTCAACTATTGGGCACAACAAAACCTCCCGAAAAAAAGCCTAATGAGTCTCATACAGAGAATAATAATGTTTAAAAGTGGACAAATTGCCTAGTCTGTATTTTCTTTTGTAGCTGATTATGATTACTTTTGTGTCGAACACATTTAACATTTAACATGGACGAACCTCCTGTCGGTAACATATTTTTAGATTTATTTAACCCAGCCCTTGGCTCGTCTGATACAATAAGTATAACTTTTTCCTTGTTAGGAATCGCCCTCCTCATTTTTTTGTCGGCCTGCTATTCTGGCTCTGAAAATGCATTATTTTCTCTATCAAAAGCCCAACTAGAAGAGTTGGTGGAAGAAACCAATGCCACTTCCATTGCCGTGGATTTTCTATTAAGATACCCCAAAAGATTATTAGCCACCATACTCATAGCAAATACTTTTGTAAATATTGCCGTAGTATTAGTTACCACTTTCCTCTTTGGAACCATATTCAATTTTCACATTTACCCTTTATTTGGCTTTTTATTTGAGGTAATATTTGTTACTTTTTTAATTGTATTATTTGGAGAAGTAATTCCTAAAGTTTATTCGTTTCAGCACAATGTTAAAATAACCAAGTTGCTTGCTATTCCTTTGTTTTACACTTATAAATTGTTTCAACCTTTGGTTTATGTTTTAGAAAGAAGTACCAGTATTATTGACAAAAGAATCACTAAAAAAGGCCATATATTTTCTGTTGATGAATTAACACATGCCATAGAAATTACTTCTGAAAAAGATGCACCCAAACAAGAAAAAAACATCTTGAAAAGTGTGGTCAATTTTGGTAATACCAATGTAAAGCAAATCATGCGTCAACGACCAGATTTGGTTGGAGTTGAAATTAGCAGTGAATTCGGCCAATTGATGCTTCAAATAATTGATTCTGGTTACAGCAGGGTGCCAGTTTTTGAAGATAACATGGATCAAATTAAGGGTGTTTTGTTTACCAAAGATTTGTTACCACATTTAAATGAGCATTCAAATTTTAAATGGCAAGATTTAATTAGGCCGGCTTATTTTGTTCCGGAGAGTAAAAAAATAGACGACTTATTAAAGGAATTTCAAACCAAAAGAATGCACCTAGCCATTGTGGTAGATGAATTTGGCGGAACCAGTGGATTGGTGAGCATGGAGGATATTGTAGAAGAGATTTTTGGAGAAATTCAAGATGAATTTGATGAAGATGAACATGTTTATACAAAGATAAACGACCATACTTTTGTGTTTGAAGGCAAAATGCTCATTAACGACATGTGTAAATTTATGGATGTGTCAGTTGATGATTTTGAGGATATAAGAAATGATGCCGAAACACTAGGTGGAATGTTACTTGAGCTCAATGCACATTTGCCAAAAATGGGTCAAATAATTGCATTTCAAAATTATTCATTTAAGGTAGAGTCTGTTGATGCAAGAAAAATAAAGAGAGTTAAAGTTACGTTTGAACCTAATAATGATAGCCAGAACTAGTTTAATATGTATCACATTATTGTTACTTTTCTCTTGCAGAAATGAACAACAAACTACCCCTCGCCCAAGAGGATACCAAAGAATAGATTATCCTAAAAAAGAGTTCAAAAGATATTACCTCAATAATTGTCATTATAGCTTCGAATTACCTGCCTATGCCGAGGTGAAGCCTGATACCTATCCTGGTGCAGAGGAATGCTGGTACAATATTTATTACAAACCTTTTGGGGCAACTTTACACTTAAGTTACAGGTTGGTTAAAGATAGAAAAGACCTTTTTAAATTATTGAATGATTCACGCGAAATGGTATTTAAACACGTAATGCGTGCCGATCAAATTGTAGAAAACTATATTGCTACAGATAAATATCATGGCATTTTCTATGAATTAGATGGAAGCACTGCAACCAATGCGCAATTTTATGTAACAGATAGCACCACAAATTTTTTAAGAGGCTCCTTGTACTTTGAATCAAAAACAAATCAAGATTCAATTGCTCCAGTTCTTAAGTTTTTAAAGGCAGATATGTTAAAACTCATTGAAACCCTTGAATGGGAAAAATGATTAGCGCAATAATGTAAAATTACCCTTCTTAATGTATTTTGATTCGTCCCAACCTGTATATTCTACGATA
>JBILJL010000307.1:0-3266 GCA_044377255.1 Bacteroidia bacterium | reverse complement strand
TGATAACTTAAAACCAGGAACAAGAGTAAGAGTAACTGGTGTTATCAGAACATTTAGAGGAACCGCACCTGCAGGTACTCGTCAAGGACAAACCCAAGTAAACATGGTTAGGGCTAATGTAAATTGGGAAAATGGTGTAGAAATTTTGGATTTGAATCCTAAAACCGTAACAGCTACAGCAGTGAGGATTGATTCATTGATGACAGGAAATGCATCGATAGGACAAGTTCAGAAAAAAGCGTCAGGCGAAAAATGGGAAGGGTCTTATGTAGAGCTAGAAAATGTTACGGTATTCTCTCGTCAATTAAGCGGAAGTCGTTGGTTTTGGAGCGTTGCTGATGACAATGGAAATGCAATAGATATCAATGATTTTTCTGGCTGGTTTAGAAATGATGCAAATACTGATAGTGTGCTACCTGCAGGTAGATTTACTCCTCCAGTAATTGGCACAAGAATTAGTTATATACGTGGTGTTATTATTGAAAATGCAATTAGTGGTCAATATCGTTTTGTAATTGCGCCATTGATGCCAAATGATGTTGGTCCAATTAGCTATACGCCACCAACCATTGCTTCACGTCAAAGAACACCAGTTGTGGCTACTTCAAATGATTCTGTTGGTGTATTGGTAAAAGTACAACAAGGTTCTGCTAGAGTTTCCAATGTACGATTATTCCATACAGTTGGTTATAGCAGTACCGTATTTGATACTGTAAATTTAACTCGTAATACTGCGCCAAATGATACTACACTTTGGTATGGTTTTATTCCTAAAAGACCAAACGGTTCAATTGTAAAATACTTTGTACGTCCTACAGACATCAATAACTTCTTTACCAACTCACCTGATACTTTTGGCAGTTTCAATGCTTACAGAGTTTCAGATGCGGGTATTAAAACCATTCAAGATTTACAATTTAGTCCATATCCAAACAACCAAACCATTTGGAACAATGACAGTATCTCTGGAGTTGATGTGAGAGGTATAGTTACCTCTTCAGGCATGACTCAAGGAACTACCAATATTATTACCGTTCAAAATGGTGGCGGATTAAACAGTGCAATTATCATTAATCGTTCTAATGGCGATGCTACCGGTTCTTGGAGAGCTGGAGATTCAGTTTCTTTAACCAACTTTAAAGTTGTTGAAACATTTGGCAATACCTGCTTAAACAATGTGGCTGGAACAAAAATTTCTGGTGGCAATGCCATGCCAGCTTTCACAACTTTAAACATTGATACCATCGCAGCTATTTCTGCTAGCGCACAACGTCGCCCAGAACTATGTGGTTACGAAGGTCAGTTATTAAAATTTGATAGCGTTTATGTAGTGAATGTAAATGCGGATGCTCCCTCAAACTTTGGTGAGTTTTTGGTAAACAAAGACAAAACTAAAACTACGGGTTTAAGAATAGATGATATCAGCACCAGACTTCCAGATAATTTTAACAATAACTTAGTTAAAGACCAATTGATGAAACATGCTCAAGGTATTTTTATCCTTGCATTTAGCAATTGGAAATTACAACCAAGGGATAGCAGCGATTTAGATTTCTCTGGTGCACCTGATACCCAAAAACCTGTAATTACCTTAACTGGTAAAAACCCAGATTCATTGTTATTAAACGCTACTTATGTTGAGCCAGGATATTCTGCAGCAGATAACAAAGATGGCGATATCACTAGCAAAGTTGTAAGAACAAGCGGAATTGACAACACTAAATTAGGCAGCTACTTGGTTACTTATATGGTTAGTGATTTAGCTGGCAACAAAGATTCAGTAACTCGTGTGGTGATTGTTTACAACAAAGTGGGTATCAACGAAAATGAATTAACATTTGCTCTGAGCAATGTGTATCCTAATCCTGCAAAAGAGCAATTAACGCTTGCAGTTAGTGGAATCAATACTTTGCCATTAACAGCTAGCATCATTGATTTGAGCGGCAGAGAATTAATGAGTAAAACTTTTACAACCAACAATATCAATTATACTTTTGACATGCATGATTTGCAGAATGGCATTTACTTCTGTAATTTAGAATCGGCCAACGGTTCTAAAACCATCAAATTTGTAATAAGCAAATAAGCTGTATAAACCCTACTCCCAAAGCGCCTTGTCTCCCCAGACAAGGCGCTTTTTTTTGCGCCCGGATGGTTTTAACACAAAGAAACTAAGTAACAAATTTTGCCACCAAGGCGCTAAGGCACCAAGATTTTTTTTTAATTTCCCTCCGAAAGCTCTGTGTCTTCTCTCTGTGAATCTCTGTGGTTAATTTATATTCTTTTGCCACCAAGGCTCCAAAGCACCAAGATTTTTTACAAGTTCGACCCCTTCGGGGTCGTATGTTTATAGGGAAATAAAATGCTATAAACATGTGACCCATTCTGGGTCAAAAAATCACAAAAAAGGTAACATAAAAATAAAAATCTCCGTGCCTTGGAGCCTTGGTGGCAAAAAATTTATCCGGATATAATCGGATAGTATCCGACTAAGCATTTTAAATCTTGCAACTTTGTTTTGCTTTTAAACGCATAAAAAAACAAACCGCGTATTAAAGCATGCCTGGCCAGGCGAAATATTGTTAAACTTTTAAAAAATAAAAAAATGTCAAACCTTAGAAACAGCGTTCGGCTAATGGGCCATTTAGGTCAAGCCCCAGAATTACGCACCACTACCACCGGAAAAAAAGTCGCCAATTTTTCCTTAGCAACAAACGATTCATACATAGACACCAATGGCGAAAAGGTGAGCGAAACCATGTGGCACAACCTAGTTGCCTGGGGAAAACAAGCTGACATTGCAGAAAAATACCTAGAAAAAGGAAAAGAAATCTGCATTGAAGGCAAAATCTCCAACAGAAACTATGTGGATAAAGCTGGCCAAAAAAGATATGTCACCGAAATTGTTGTTTCAGACATATTGATGGTTGGCCCTAAAGAAAAAAAAGCTTCATAGGCTTTAGTGGGTGATAATAGGAAAGGCCCTGCAGCAATGTAGGGCCCCTATTGTGTTAATATTATTAACATTTTTTGGATAAAAAAAAATACATTTTTTTATAAGTATTTATTTATCTTTGCCTTACATATGGTAAAACTTGTGGATAGTATTCAGACAGAAGGTACTCAAAACCCAATGATTACCCTTAATTTTGGTCCAACAAAAACGATAAATATATGAGCAGCACAGACGTAAAAGAAAAATTGAAGGCCCTTCAACTTACCATTGATAAGTTAGATAAGGCATATGGAAAAGGTACGGTCATGAA
>JBILJL010000306.1:0-3271 GCA_044377255.1 Bacteroidia bacterium | reverse complement strand
GTTTAAAAAATGTTGTCCTAGGTGCTTCTTGGCCCTTACGGTTTGTGTCATACTTGCAAATAGAATGTATTTGGTGGAGAAATGAAAAAAAATCAATCCTGAGATTTTCTTTTTTTATAAAAAACCAGCCTTTATTTTGGCAACATCAAATAAACCAAACATGAAAAAACTACTAAAAATTACCTGCCTATTCGCCTTTTTGTTATTAGCAAATGTTAAGTGGGGCAGTGCACAAACCGTTTATGTAACCGATAATGGTAAAAAGTACCATGCAAAAAATTGCAGTTTAGCAAAAACAGGTAAAACAGGAATTCAATTGGCCGATTCCAAAAAGAAAGGCTTTGAGCCCTGCAAGAATTGCAAAGCCGATGCCATTAAGCCTGAGGAAAAGAAAGCGGTTGAGAGCAAAGGAAAGAAATAATATTCAATCTATAGTTTTAGGTTTTTATCTGAGAAAACAGGAATTTAAATAAAGATGCCAATTTGTTTACAATTGACGGTAAAAATAGCTTTCTCATGTTAAGTACCGGGATTGCATTGGCTTTAGATGTTTGATGCATAAGGTATGTAAGAAATGGTGGTGCCATTTATGTAAAGCAAAATGGCAGCTTTGTGATTAAAGATGGTGCATTTTTGCAAATTGGCGATAGCGGCACATGTGTTTGGTTTTAGGTTATTGTTAAGTTTATTAGTATTCATTTAGCAAGATTTATTTTTTCATGATATTCTCAAATTTGTACCAGGAATTAATGGAAATTTTATTAAAAATGTCATTTCTATTTAACAACTGGTAGGTTTTAATGTATAACTGGTAGTAACAATTAATAATTGTCTGCTAAATTTGTTTATTGAATTTTTGTAACTTTATACTAATCATTAAATATAAACTATGAAAAAAATATTTGTATCTTTAATAATTTCAGTGTTATTTATAATTGCTTTTTCTGGCTGCAAAGACGAGTGTAAGGGTAAGGATACTAGCCCACAAACAATAACATATCCAGTTGAGGAAGATGCAAAAGCAAAATTTCCTTTTAAAGACAAGGATACCCAAATTTATATTAGCAATTTAGGTGATACAGCAATATTATTTGGCCGATTATATTCAGGTTATGAGAGAAGCAGCAATCAAAAACTTGATAATGAATGTTTTAAGCCAATTACCACGCAAGCTGAACAATTGAGTTACTATGCCACTGGTAGTAATCCAGAATTGAATAAAATTGAATTTATATTGAGAGCTCAATTTGAAGAACCTGTTGGTGAAAATGAAATAAATTTTAGGATTAATGGTAATATTCCGAAGATTGGCATGTATGGATATTTTTATTTAAGTCCAGAATATTTAAATAATGTTAATGGTTATACAGATTCAATTATGGTTAATGGAACTTACCTTTATGGAAAACCATTAATAGAACCTAATTTGATATCATTTTTATATAATTTTCAATATGGATTCTTAAAAATTGAATTTTCCAGCGGTAAAATATGGACAAAAATAAACTAATCTATGAAAACTAAAGGACAAAAAATAGCTACCTTAATTATCCTATTTATCTTACATTTAAATATTGGATATTCTCAATGCGATTATAGCAGATATGTTAATGCTCCAAGAGAATTAACTGTTGGTAGAATAAGTGAGCCTGGAATGCGAAGCGGTCATCCATATACTCTATTTGTTAAGACTAATAATTTTAGCTTGGATGAGGCAATAACAAATATTAGATTGAATTTGCAAAGTGCAATTCCTATTGGAATTAATTCTGAATACCCAGCTAATTCCTATGCCGACCTTTATAAAGGCATTTGGCTAAATGCGAATTCGCCTGAGCCAGGTAAATGCCCTGAGGATGATGGATGTGAGCATCCAAAATGGGTTAAAAATAATGCCATTATTCACTTGATAGGATTACGCTATGAAAAAACTGAATCAGATAAAGATACCTTAATTTTAATGGGTAATGTTGAGAGGGATGAATATGCAGTAAAAGCATATGATGGCTTAAAAAATTTAAATCCAAATGTTGAAGGTTGTCCTTTAGGTAAATGTGGCTTTTTGCGTAGAAAGGCATTTGATCTTATTCAATATGCAGAATCGTATGATATTTTGAAGGCAACTTTTCTTGCTAATGATGATGACAAAAATGACGGTGCTTCATTACACCTTATTATGCAGAAATAGATGAAACCATAGTTTGGGTAGATACGGTAATGACTGTGAATTTTGCACCACAATTCCAATTTGATAGTACTGTGGTATTCCAAGATTTATCTGTTCCAACAGGAGCTGGAAGCAAATTTTCTTGGAATTTTGGTGATGGTTCAGCAGTCAGCACGGAGCAATTTCCTACCCATGAATTTCCAGCTTTTGATACCGCTTTTAGGGTTTGCTTAAGCATTACCAACAAATGTGGCACACAAACATTTTGCGATACAGTTTATATAGACAGTGCGCATTGGGGTGGTAGCATGTACACAAAAGGAATTGGTTCAAACAGCCAAACCATAAACCCACAAAATGAAAGTGGCATACAAGCACTATTTTATCCAAACCCAACTTTTGGAAATGGCATTTTGGCTTACACCATTGAAGACCTATTTGAAAAAGGTGAATTAAAGTTTTATGATTCGTTTGGAAAATTAGTGTTTGAAACAAGCATCAACAAAGCATCAGACCAAATTAAGATACCTTTAGAAAGCTATTCAAATGGTTTGTATTTTTATACCTTACAAACCAATACTGGCGCTTATGTGAATGGAAAAATTGTGAAGATGTAAAAAAGGCAAAAAATAGCACTTGCTATTCTTTTCATCTATTTTAATTCTGAATTCTGAATTCAGAATTAATACCTTAATATTGCCATTAGAATTTATACAACCCTAAATTCATTAGCAATTTACATACATGAGCATTCAAATAATTTCGCAAGGCAAGGTTAGCAGAGACCAATCGCAACTTTTTTTAATTAGCAAAAAAGATAAACTAGTCAGTTTTGGCTTTTCAAAAGAAGAACAAACTTATATACAAAAAAAGCAAAAAGCAGGTGATGCTTATGTTTTATTAAATAGGTTCAACCAGTTGGTTTTTGTGCAATTTACCGAAGATTGGGAAAAGAAAACTACCGCAGAACAATTAGAAAATTACCGCAATTTGGGCAATAAAATTTGTTCGGCTTTGAATGCCCATCAATACCAAGATGTGTTTTTAGATGCTACTCAAAATACTACTGAAGTGCTAGCGGTTGCTGAAGGTATAGCTTTGAGT
>JBILJL010000035.1:0-12691 GCA_044377255.1 Bacteroidia bacterium | reverse complement strand
AAATAAATTTAATGTGTAGTTAAGAATAGTATCCACCAAAATATGAGATTCAACACCTTCAGTGTTGCTATACATCTTAAAATCATGCTACCCCGCATTTCATGCGGGGCTATTGTTATTGAAGCCTTTCAGGCTTCTACAAATTTATAATTACAAATTGCTTGTATCAGCAACAAAAAAAATATTTAATCTATGAAGTCTACCATTCAAGATTATGTATTAATATTGTTATGATTATCTAACGCAATTCATAACTCATAATTCAGAATTCATAACTCTTAATTCTTAACTCTTAATTCTTAACTCTTAATTCTTAACTCATAATTCTTAACTCATAATTCTTAATTCATACCTCATAACTAACATGGCAACAAGAAAAACATTCATCAAATTAGGCCTACTCTCTGGAGCGGGAGTAATATTAGGCACGGATAAGGTTGAGGCGAAAAAGGATGCAGCTAAAACAACAAGTAAAAATCCAAATAAACCCATTGTATTATCTACCTGGAATTTTGGTTTGAAAGCCAATGAGGCGGCTTGGGATATTTTGAATAAAGGCGGGAGAGCCCTTGATGCTGTGGAAGCTGGCGTTATGGTGCCTGAGGCAGATCCAACTGAGCGCAGTGTGGGTTATGGAGGCAGGCCAGATAGAGATGGACGTGTAACCTTAGATGCTTGCATCATGGATGAACTTTCAAACATTGGCTCGGTGGCATCTTTAGAATACATCAAACATCCTATTTCAGTTGCGCGTGCTGTAATGGAAAAAACACCGCATGTGATGTTGGTTGGCGATGGTGCATTGCAATTTGCCTTATCACAAGGTTTTAAGAAAGAAAATTTATTGGTACCCGATTCGGAAAGAGAGTGGAAAGAATGGTTGAAAAAAAGTGAATACAAACCTATTGTTAATATAGAAAATCACGATACCATTGGCATGATTGCCTTAGATGCTGCGGGCAATTTAAGTGGAGCCTGCACCACCAGCGGCATGGCATTTAAGATGCATGGCCGAGTTGGCGATTCGCCCATCATAGGTGCTGGTTTGTATGTGGATAATGAAGTTGGTGCTGCCACTGCAACCGGACATGGTGAAGAGGTTATAAGAATTGCGGGTTGCCATTTGGTGGTGGAACTAATGAGGCAAGGCAAATCGCCCAAGGAGGCATGCATAGAAGCAGTGAAACGTGTGGTGAGGTTGATGGAGATTAGAAAGAAAAATTTAAAAGACATACAAGTTGGTTTCATAGCATTGGATAAAGCCGGCAACTATGGTTCGTATTGTGTTCAAGGCGGATTTAATTATGCGGTTTATGATAAAACTGGAAACAAATTAGTTGATGCCGAATCGCATGTGCCACTGCCAAAGAAGTAATTTTAATAGACCATGCATTTAATAGAAATAGCTTGTTTCAATGAGCAATCTGCCATTACTGCATGGCTGGGAGGTGCAGATAGAATAGAGCTTTGCAGAGATACGCATACTGATGGACTTACTCCTACTGCTCATACTTTGCAATATGTTTTGAACCATGTAAACATTCCGGTGAATGTGATGATTAGACCAAGGGAAGGCGATTTTGTTTATACCGAAGAGGAGTTTGAACAAATGAAAAATGAAATTCTTGGCTTCAAAAATAGTGGCGTGGCAGGTTTTGTTTTTGGCTGTTTGAACCAAGACGGCACTGTGAATATGGCTCAAAACATAGCATTATTAGCCTTGGCCAATCCCCTACCCTGCACGTTTCACAAGGCCTTCGACGCTTGTGCAGATTTAAACAAGTCGTTAGAAGATTTAATCATACTTGGTTTTGATACCGTATTAACTTCTGGTGGTGCGCCTACTGCATTGGAAGGTGCTGAGCGCTTATTACAATTGAAAGCAATTGCAACAGGCAAGATAAATCTTTTGGTTGGCGGCTCTGTGCGCTCCCATAATTTACAAGCCATTAAAGCCATTTGCGGTTTGAACCAATACCATTCATCTGGTATCATTGATGGCGGTGAATTGGCAGATTTAGATGAAATACAAGCAATCATTAATGTGGCAATTGAATGAAAAAATTAGGCATAATACTTTTTCTAGTATCATTCATATGCAATTTTTCAATAGCTCAAAATACGCTTAGAAATCTTGGAAATGAGAATTGGAAGTTTCGCAAGGAAGTCGATTCAACATGGCTATCGGCTAAGGTTCCAGGCAATGTACATTCCGATTTACTTTCCCATAAAATAATCCCAGATCCATTTTTGGCTCACAATGAAAAGTTAGTGCAATGGGTAGAAAATGAAGATTGGGTTTATACCACAACCTTTGAATTGACTGCACAAGAATTCGCCAATGCACACATTGACTTGAAACTTGAAAACATAGATACCTATGGTAAGATTTATCTCAATGATCAACTTTTGGTTCAAACCGAAAACCAGTTTAGAATATACAATTTACCTATTAAGCAGTATGTAAAGCAAGGTAAAAACAAGTTAACAATAGCCTTTGAATCGAGTGTAAAAAAAGGCAAAGCATTCGCCCAAAAACTGCCTTATACCTTGCCTGGCAATGAAGCAGTTTTTACTAGAAAAGCGCAATACCAATATGGCTGGGATTGGGGTCCGAGGCTAGTTACCTGCGGCATTGGAAAGATTGAATTAGCCTTTTGGCATGAAGTTAAATTAGAGAACACCCAATACAAACAACAAATTAAAGGCGATTCACTCGCAGAAATTACTTTTACCTGTTCAATTTTTTCGGAGAAAAAAACTAGCATCCAATTGGTGTTGGTTGGCGATAGCAGTTCACCAAATGGCACGTTATTGAAAACCGTTTACCTTGAGCCAGGTTACAATTCTATTGATATCAATTACAAGATTATTCAGCCCAAGTTATGGTGGAGCAATGGTTTAGGTTCAGCCCATTTATACCCGTTTAAAATAATGCTCTTTGCCAAGAAAACGCTGATTGAACAAACCCAATTAGCTATTGGCATTAGAACAATAGAACTGGTAAGAAAAAAAGATGAGAAAGGTACAAGCTTTGAGTTTTGGCTCAATAACAAGCGCGTTTTTATGAAAGGAGCCAATTATATTCCGCCACATAGTTTTATGAATGGCCTCGATAAAGACGTTTACACCAATACCGTTTTGGCTGCCAAAGAAGCCAATATGAATATGCTACGTGTATGGGGAGGTGGGGTTTATGCCGATGAGGAATTTTACAAAGCTTGCGATGAAAATGGTATTTTGGTTTGGCAAGATTTTATGTTTGCTTGTGCCATGTATCCCGGCGATGCGGCCTTTGTAGAAAACGTAAAAGCAGAGGTAACAGATCAAGTAATAAGGTTGCGCAACCATACTTGTATTGCGCTTTGGTGCGGCAACAATGAAATTGATGAAGGATGGAAAAATTGGGGTTGGCAAAAGCAATACAAGTATTCGCAAAAAGATTCGGCTAGCATAGAACAAGATTACTTAAAGTTGTTTGAGGGAGAAATACCTGACATCATCAAGAAAGAAGATTCAACGCGCGCTTATTGGCCTTCTTCGCCAAGTATTGGTTGGGGCAGAAAAGAAAGTTTAACCCAAGGCGATTCACATTACTGGGGCATTTGGTGGGGCATGGAACCCTTTGAAAACTATGAAAAAAAAGTAGGCAGGTTTATGAGTGAGTATGGCTTTCAAGGCATGCCACCTGTTTCTACCTTCGAAAAATTTATGCCTAATTTTAGCACTAATTTTGATTCGGCCAGCTATAAGAACCACCAAAAACACCCCACAGGATACCAAACCATTTCAACTTATATGGCAAGAGATTACACCATGCCAACAAATTTTGAGGATGAAATTTATGTTTCGCAATTGCTACAAGCCAGGGGCATGAAAACCGCCATAGAAGCCCACAGGCGAGCCATGCCCTACTGTATGGGAACCTTGTTTTGGCAACTCAATGATTGCTGGCCAGTAACCTCATGGAGTAGCATTGATTATTATGGCAATAAAAAGGCGGTGTATTACCAAGTGAAAAAATCGTTTGGCAATCAACTTATTTCCTTTGAAGAGAACACAAATGTGGTTAAAATATTTCTAGTATTGGATCAAACAGAAGCCATAACAAGTAAGGTAAAAATTAAACTGATAGATTTTTATGGGGCACAATATGATGAGCAATTCTATACAATAAATATTGAACCCAATACCAATAAATATTATATAGAATGGCCCAAGAGCAAATTAAACATTGTGGGCAAAAGCAAAAATGAATTATTGCTCAATGTGCAATGGGTAAATGCAAATGATTCCATTGAAACTAATTTCTATTTTGCCAAACCCAAAGATTTATTGCTGCCTGAACCAAATATAAAAATGGAAATACTTGCGAACAATGTGCTTGAAATAAGCAGCAAAGTTTTGGCAAAAGACCTCTATCTTAGCTTACCAAATATGGAATTACCAGTATCGGATAATTTTATGGATATCTTACCCAACCAAAAAACAAGAATACAGTTGAATAGCAGTAATATTGACCCAACAAAAATTAAGATAAAGACTTTATATGATATTCAAAGTGCTCAGAAAAAATAACAAATACCTGATGGCTGGTTTATTGCCTTTTTATATGCCTACACAAACACACCTGAAAAGGTAATTACATTGATAACAAAAATTACTGAAATTTTTTTTGCATTGCACCTATTAGAATGATTGGCAACGATGATTGTTGGCAGCTAATAATTACCTGACAAGGATGAGAATATTTTTTAAAAAGCACCTGTTTTTATTGGCCATTATTGGCTTGGTTCAAACTGTAACATTTGCGCAAAACTGGGATATTGAATTATTGAAGAAAATAAATATTGACAGAAACAAGGCATTAGACCCAACATTTAAGGTTATAACCAACAGTGTTACTCCATTGCTAATTGCGGTTCCATCGGGTATGTTTATCTATCAATTGGCTTCAAAAGACAGCACACAAAAATTTAAAACAACGGTCGTTTGTGGTTCAATAGTGATTGCAGGTGTGCTTTCTACCTCCATAAAAAATGTAGTGCGCAGAGACCGACCCTTTGTAACCTATCCCGAAATAGAATTAGAAACGGAAGCTGGAAGTTTATCATTTCCATCTGGACATACCTCTCTCGCATTTTCTTTAGCCACTTCGGTAAGCATTGTCTACCCGAAATGGTATGTGATTGCTCCCTCCTATGCTTGGGCAGGAGCAGTTGGCTACTCGCGAATGCATTTGGGCGCACATTACCCCACAGATGTAATTGCAGGGGCATTTATTGGCGTAGGATCTGCTTGGCTATCTTATAAAATAAATAAATGGTATGCCAAGCCAAGAAAATGAATTTTCATGCTTAAATAGGTAAATAACAGATCAACCAAAATTGGTGACATAATAATTGTTCAGGTTAAATTATTGAAAGAATAAACAAGTTTCACTATTTTGCCCCAATGAGATTGAGACTTTTGCTATTGGGAATTTTTTTATTGGTAAGCACCTATAGTTCGCTATTTGCGCAATATGCCATTATTCCAAAGCCATTTTTAAGTATTGAGCAGGAAGGTTTTTTTACTTTTTCTACCAATTACCAAATAGAATGTTATAGCAGAGATAGCCTGTTAAACCTTGAGTTGCAGCATTGGGTTCAAACCGAAGCCATTAAAAAAGTGGCACCTCATAAAACGGTTCAAACCAAATTGCAATTGCAATTAATAGGCTCAAAAAAATGGAAGCAATACTTAAATAAATTACAATTAAATGCACTGTTTGATCCAAGTGTTGAAGGCTATGTTATTAAAATAGAAAAGAACAGCATCTTGCTTTTGGCTCAAACCGAAACAGGCTTGTTTTATGGCTTCCAATCCATAAAGCAACTGTTTAACCTGAACCAAATTAAAGCAGGTATTATATACGACAAACCCTCAATTGCCATGAGAGCTTGGCAAGATGATATTAGTCGTGGACCTATACCTACCCTAGATCAATTGAAGTTGGAAATTAAAACACTTTCTTATTATAAACTCAATTATTTCACCCTCTATACCGAGCATGTTTTTAAGTATAAGTGTCACACAAGCATTGCACCCAATGATGGAATAACCCCTTCTGAGATAAAAGAACTTCAACAATATGCTAGTCGGTATCATGTTACACTCATTGCCAACCAACAATCTTTTGGGCACATGGAAAAAGTTTTGGCAAACCCGGCTTATAAAAATTTGGGTGAAAATGACCATATCTTATCTCCCACCAAAGAGGAAACCTACCAACTACTCAACGACTTTTATAAAGAACAAAATGAGGTTTATAAAGGAGAATACTTTCACATCAATGCGGATGAAACTTTTGGTTTAGGCACCCAACAAAGTAAAAGAATGGCAGATTCTATGGGCATTGGAAACTTGTATGCCTATCACATCAATAGGATTTATAAACTCTTAAAACCAAGTGGAAAAAGGATTGTGATGTGGAGCGATATTATTGCCAATTATCCAGAGATAAAAAACAAAATACCCAAAGATATTATATTGGTTCCATGGGCTTATGATGATGCAAGTAATTTCAATAAAATGCTTGAACCCATTGCGGCGGCTGGGTTTGAGTTTTGGGTAGCGCCTGGAGTTAGCAATTGGCTGAACCTATATCCAAACCAAGAAGTTGCCAAAAACAATATCTATAACCTAATAAGAGATGGTTACCAATATGGAGCCAAAGGAGTACTCAACACAAGTTGGGACGATGATGGTTATGCCCTATTTGGTAATAATTGGCAAGGTTTTATTTGGGGAGCAGATTTAAGTTGGAATGCACCTTTACCCAATACAGTTGCTGAGGAAAGATGGAACCATTTTGTGTCCTCCTACGATTTGCAATTTTGGGGAATACCAATGAGTAAATATGCTTTGCAATTTGCTAAACTGCATCAAGGTAAGGCTAAGAAAATATTACACAATGCCACTTTTTTTGAACCTTTATTCCCTCTGCACCCAGAGTATATTGGCAGTGAAGTAGAGATAGCCAGTGCCCAAGCCTTGGCCGAATTGGCTTTAATTTATAAGAAGGTAGATAGCTTGCTTATTTATGTAAAATCTAAAAATTGTGGAGGCGATAATTTAAAATATGCCATGAAGGAAACGCAATTTTCACTAGAGAAAAATTTGTTTCGCTCACACTATGCATCTTTTGTTTTGAACCAATATCCTAAAGCTATTTTATTGCAAGAATTGGATCAGCTCAAACAAAAATTATTAAACCTGAAGCAAGATTTTAGTTACTTATATTTAAATGAAAATAGAAATTGGTGGTTACAAAACAACCTCAATAAATTTGACAAAGCACTCTTAGATTTGAACCAATTAAGCAATCGTTGCATTATTACCGCCTCAGAAAAAATTAGCAATAAAGGCAGAGAATACAAGATATCTGCCCCATTAAGCAATGAACCTATTTATTATTGCCTTGGAAAGTGCATGCCAAGTTTAGATTCCAAAATTTATAAAAAACCTTTCTATTCTAAAGAAAATATCCAAATAAATTGTGCAATCTTAAATGGCATTGAAACAAACACAAACGTAAGTGTAGACAGTTTTATTTACCACCAAGCAATTGGCAAAATAAGCAAGATCAATGTGCCCTATAGCAAATACCATCCTGCCTATTCTGGTGGCGGACCAATGGCCTTAGCAGATGGGAGAATTGGCGACAAAAATAACTTAAAAAATGGCAGGTGGCAAGGGTATTCTGGGAGTGATTTAATTATTGACCTCAATTTTGAATCTGTTATAAAAATGAATTATTTTAAGATGAGCTTTTATGAAAATACGCCATCATGGGTTTTTCTTCCTAAGCAAATTCAACTCCTAATTTCGGAAGATGGCATCAATTATAAAGACACCATCTTTTTCGAAATTGAATTAACCGAAATTGATAAGAATGGAGAACCTCAATCAATTGCCTATAGCAAAGATGGCTTTTCAAAAAGAGCTATTGAAGAGGGCGACTTTAAAAACAAAAAAGTGCGCAAACTAAAAGTAATCTGCAAGTATTTTGGTCCATTGCCTAAAGGTCATCCAGGCGAAGGTTACCCTTCTATGATATTTGCAGATGAAATTATAGTTAAATAAAAAGCTAGCAATTATTGGGCATCCCAGCCACCGCCCAATGCTTTGAACAAATTAACCACCGCAATATTTTGTTGCTTTTTGGTAACCGATTCATTCACCTGCGCATTCAATAAATTGTTTTCTTGGTTCAACAACTCAAGGTAATTTGAATACCCATTGCTATAGCGTGCTTGAGTTAATTCAAATGCTTTGGTAGACGCAGCCAACTCGGCTTTGTTTGCCAGGTATTCTGTTTCGTAGGTTTTGATAGCGGCCAAAGAATTATCTATTTCCACTAAAGCATTTAATACCACTTTTTGGTATTGTAAGTTCAATTGCTCTGCACGTTGTTTTTGAATAACAACCCTATTTTTATTCTTCCCAAATTCAAATATTGGTCCCATTAATCCTCCACTTATACCATAAGCGAGCGAGCCTGGATCCATTAAAGTGTTTAAATTTGGACTAACCAAACCTATAAAGCTTGCCAATTGAATAGAAGGATACCTCATGGCAGTTGCCACTCCAATCATTTCTGTTTGTGCTATTAAATTTTGTTCGGCAACCACAATATCATTTCTTCTTCTAATCAAATCTGCCGTTAATCCTACTGGCATTTGAGCAGGTAATTGTTGGTTATAATTGTCGTTACCCCTAGCAATATTTCCTGGAGGTAATCCTGTTAATAATCTCAATGCATTTTGAACCGAAATGATTTGTCGCTCAATATTTGGCACCATGGCCTCTACTTGCGAAAGTTGTTGCTGGGCCTGTAATTGGTCTAATTCCGACACATAGCCTTTTTCAAATCGTTGGGTGATTACTTCCAATGATTTCTTCCTAATAGTAACAGTAGTTTTGGCAATCTCCAATCTATTATCAAGGTCGCGCAAATTGAAATACAAAGAGGCTGTTTCTGCAATTAAACTTACTTTTAAAGCTTGTGCATTGTTGCCCGAAGCAAGCACCGAAGCCATAGAAGCTCGTTTTTGATGCCTTAATTTGCCAAACAAATCTATTTCCCAACTAAAGTTAGCTGTAGCTTTAAACATATTATAGTTTTGTCCGGGATTGGGCAAAAGGCCGTTAGCTCCATAATTATTGCTGCGAGCACCCAAGCTATAACTCAGAGAAGGCAAAAGCACAGAGCGATCAATACCATACTGCGCTCTTGCTTCATCAAAACGAGCGAGTGCCGTTAATAAATCTAAATTGCTGTTGAGCACCGACCGAATCAACTTGGTTAGTTCTGGATCTTTGTATACTTCTGTCCACGCTACAAGCGCTGCCGTATCTGTTTTTGCGGCAATGCTATCGTAGTTTGCTGTTTCTAATTTAGGTGTAGCCGGCTGCTTGTATTTTGGTCCAACCAAACAAGCAGAAAGTGAAATTAACCCTATAAAAAGGATGACTGCCAAAGGCCAATTATGTTTTATGTTAATTGCTTTCATACTTTAAGGATGTGAATTATTATCGTTATTGGCCACAGGTTCTTTATGATCCTTGGCTTTTCCAATACCCTCAATCATTATATATAAACCTGGCACTATTAAAACGCCAAGCACAGTTGCGATGAGCATTCCGCTGAATACCGCCATACCCATTACAATACGTGCCTGAGACCCTGCACCAGTTGCCGTTAGCAATGGAACCACGCCTAGAATAAATGCAAAGGCTGTCATTAATATTGGGCGGAAACGCAATTTTGCAGAGTGCATTGCAGCTTCATATAAAGTAACGCCACCTTTTTCGTAATATTCTTTGGCAAACTCAACAATTAGGATGGCATTTTTTGCAACCAATCCAATGAGCAATACCAAACCAATTTGTGCAAACACATTGTTAACATAAGCATCATTGGCAAAACCTGCAAGAAACAATCCCAAGAAAGCACCAAACACAGCAAATGGGGCCCCTAGCAATACACTGAATGGTAGTTTCCAACTTTCATATTGTGCGGCTAGGATCAGGAATACAAAAACCAAAGCCATTAAAAATACTGTGGCTCCACCTGGTGAATGTTTCTCTTGGTACGATAAGTTAATATAATCATAACTCATGTTCGATGGGAGCACTTCATTTGCAACTTCCTCCAAAGCATCTAAAGCTTGCGCACTGCTATAACCATAATTTGGCGAACCACCAATTTCTGCAGCACGGTATAGGTTCAAACGGTTAGTGAAATCTGGACCAGCCACCTTGGTTACCTTAACCAATGTTGAGATAGGAACCATATCTCCATTTTTATTTTTAACAAAGAGCAGACTTAAGTTTTCTGGCTTGGCCCTATCTTCTGGCTGTGCTTGAATAAATACTTTGTATTGCCTGCCAAACCTATTAAAATCATTCACATAACTTGCCCCCAAATAAGCTCCAATAGCCTCCGTAATTTTAGAAACAGGCACACCCAATTTCATGGCCTTTTCTGTGTCAATGTCTAATTTTACTTGTGGACTAGCAGCATTAAAGGTGGTATAAATACGACCAATCTCTGGCCTTTTTTGGGCTGCGGCAATAAACAATTGTGTTTGTTGAGCCAAATATTGCGGGGTGTTGCCTCCCCTATCTTGCAACATCATGCTAAAACCCGCAGAAGCCCCTAGGCCTTGAATAGCAGGTGGTCCAAACGCCATTACAGTAGCATTGGTAACACCCGCAGCAAATTTTTTATTGAGTCTGAATACCAATTTTCTAGAAGTTTCACTGCGCTCTTCCCAAGGTTTTAACGACACGAAAAAACAGGCACTATTGGGTTGGTACGAACCAGTTAACATACTAAATCCATTAACAGTTACATATGATAGTAAGTCTTCTTCTTTGGCTAGTTCAGCTTCAATCTTTTTGGTTATTTCATCAGTTCTTTTTAAAGAAGAAGCTGGCGGTAAGCTAACATTTAATAGGAAGTAACCTTGGTCTTCTTCAGGTATAAATCCAACAGGTATTTTCTTTCCAAGAAGAGCCACAGCACCCATCACCACTGATAATAGCAAAATAATTCGGAGTGATTTTTTAGCAAAATAATTTGCGCCTTTTAAGTAGCCACCTGTTAATTTATCAAAAATAGTATTGAACTTAATAAAGAACTTTGCTAAAAAGCCTTTTTGTTCATTCAAAGGTTTGTGGGGTTTTAATAACATGGCACAAAGTGCTGGACTTAACGACAAAGCACTAAAAGCAGAAAATGCTACCGATACGGCAATGGTAATAGCAAATTGTTGGTAAAAACGGCCTGTTATACCTGGTGTCATAGCCACAGGAACAAAAACCGCAATAAGAATTAATGCAATGGCTATTACTGGCCCGGTAACTTCCTTCATGGCTTGTTTAGTAGCTTCCCTTGGCGTTTTACCATGTTCTATATGGTGCATTACTGCTTCAACTACCACTATGGCATCATCTACCACAATACCAATTGCTAGTACCAAACCCAACAATGAAAGTACATTGATAGAAAAACCTAATAAAGGAAATACTGCCAAAGTTCCAATTAATGCAATAGGAACTGTAATCAATGGAATAAGGGTAGCTCTCCAGTTTTGTAAGAAAATAAACACCACCACAATTACCAAAATGATGGCCTCAAACAAGGTATGAACAATATCTTCTACCCCAGCTGTAATGGCCAAGGTAGTATCTAAAGAAACTTGGTATTGGATGTCGTTTGGAAACCTTTCCGACATTTCTTCCATTGCCTTTTTTGCTTTTTCGGCAACCTCTAGAGCATTGCTACCAGGCATTTGGTATAAGGCTATGATAGAACTTGCAGCTCCATTTCTTCTACCAGTAGAACTAAAATTTTCTGTGCCTAATTCAATTCGGGCAATATCTCCCATTAAAACTCTTGAGCCATCTTCTTTGCTGCGAACAACTATATTGGCAAATTGCATTTCAGTAACTAAGCGATCTTGTAAGTTAATACCATAGGTAAACTCAGTTCCAACAGGCGAAGGCTCGTTTCCAAACTTACCACCTGGGCTAATCATATTTTGATCGTTCAGTGCCTTTTTAACTTCATCCACATCAATACCAAGCTTATTCATAACAGCCGGTTTGAGCCAAATACGCATGGCATAATCACTTCCGCCAAATAAGTTAACCTCACCTATTCCATTGATACGTGCAAGTTGATCAACAATATTGATATTGGCATAGTTGTTTAAGAATTTGCCATCAAACCTTGGGTTATTAGAAGTGATAGAAAATAATAACAGTGGAAAAGAAAGTGATTTTTTAACAGTTACCCCTTGTTGCTTTACACTTGGCGGCATAAACGGCTCCGATTGTTTTTGCCTATTCTGAGTTAACATATTGGCATTGTCCAAATTGGTACCCACATCAAAGGTTACCTCAACAGTTAATGCTCCGTCTGAAGTATTAACCGATTTAATATACAACATGTTCTCTACCCCGTTTACCTTTTGCTCTATGGGTGTTGCCACTGCCTGCTCAACGTTTATGGCACTTGCGCCAGTATAACTTGTGGTAATTTTAACCACTGGAGGGTTAATATCGGGGTATTGTGCTATTGGTGTTTTTTGTAAAGCCAACAAACCTAGTATCACAATAATGATACTAATAACCATAG
>JBILJL010000034.1:0-12705 GCA_044377255.1 Bacteroidia bacterium | reverse complement strand
TCAAGGAAAACTGGTTTATGATTTGGTGATGGACAATGGCAAATACTATATCAAGTATTCACCTTTGGTAAAAAGTGTGGAGGAGGAATCCGCCAATGTAGAATCTTACCCAAATATGTTTAGATTAAAAACAGGTTATGCTACACAGCCATTTGAATCAGGTCCTAAAGTTTTTAGTTCTCAATTTTATCAAAATACTGAAACGCCTGTGGCCACAGAAATAAAAATTCCGGTTGACACCAATGCCTACTTTTTTGTGAATGAATTTACTCAAGCAGATTATAAGCGCCCACAATATATTTTAGTAACAAAATCGCCTGAAAGTACTCCCAATTCAAAGAACATTAAAATCAATGCCCCAAGGTTTTATGATGTAACTTTTTTTACAGATAAAGTAGTTACACAAATTGATAACAGTATTATTAATACCTACTACCAGCCTATTACACCTGCTGGAGCACAATTGTTCAACCCTGGCCTAAACGGCATGTTTAAATTGGGTATGATGGACCTATTTGAAGATTACAGGATAACCGGCGGTATGCGCTTGGCATTCGATCTTTCTGGGTTTGATTATTTCGCCAGCTTTGAAACTTTAAAGAAGAAGTTGGATCAAAAATTTGTTTTTTACCGTCAAAGTAGAAATGGCGGAAGTTCCGAATCATTGAGTTATAAAAATTTATCACATGAGTTTCGGTATATTATTAAGCTGCCTTTGAGCCCTGTTAGCAGCTTCAGAATAGCTACCTTTTTCAGGCAAGATAAAGACATTGTTAGAACCACAGATATAGCAACCCTTGATTCCAATACTCGAATTACAAATTGGGTAGGCGGAAAGATTGAGTATGTTTTTGACAATACCGTACCTAAAGGTTTGAACCTATGGAATGGTACTAGGTTCAAGATTTTTTATGAACTCTACAGCAATGTTAAAAACCGGGACTTACAATTAAATACTTTGGGATTTGATTTTAGGCATTACCAAAAAGTTCATAGACAAATTATATGGGCTACTAGGGCAACTGCAAATACTTCTTTTGGTCCAGGAAAAGTTGTTTATTACTTGGGTGGGGTAGAGAATTGGCTTGCGCCAAGATTCAACAATGAAATTGCAACCGCCTCAGATAGAAATTATGTTTTTCAGGCTCTTGCTTGTAATATGAGAGGATTTCAACAAAACATTAGAAATGGAAATTCTTTTGCTTTGATTAATACAGAAATTAGAATGCCCCTCTTTCAATATGCCTTGAACCGACCATTGCGAAGTGATTTTTTGAATAATTTCCAAGTAGTACCATTTTTTGATATGGGCACAGCTTGGATTGGTTCGAGCCCATATAGTGATGAAAATACATTTAATCAGAAAACTTATGTAAACGGGCCTATTAAGGCAAAAGTAATCAATGTGCGCGATCCTATAGTTGCTGGATTTGGAGGTGGATTGAGGTCTAAAGTTTTTGGATATTTCTTAAGGTTTGATGCTGCATGGGGCGTTCAAGATGGTGAAGTAGCCCAAAAGCCCATCTATTATTTCTCACTCAGTTTAGATTTTTAGGTATACAGTTATTCATTTTTTTCTTTTTCTAATTTTGCCAAACATAGGCGGATAATATGGTAGGGTATTTCTTCTTTTAGGTATTGAAAAATTGGACCCAATTGTTTTGTTTCACCCAGTTCAACAGTTGCCTCCTTTACAATATTGTATTCAGTTTGGTTTATATAATTATCAATAGATGAAACAATATTTTTACTAAATAAATGTGCAATATGTGAATAGATTGTTGTGGCATGTAATTGCCTTGTTTCGGCAATTTCCTCCACAGAATAATGTTCATTGAGGAGTCTGAAGGTTTCCATAAAAGTATCTGTTTTAGGCGCCTTCACATCATTACTTTTTAGCCATTGTTTTATTTCTTTAACAAAAGTATTGCCATATTTCTTTATTTTAAATTCTCCCATACCACTAATTTGCAGTAGTTCGCTTATCTGTATAGGTTTTTTATCAGCCAATTCTTTTAAAGTTGCATCACTAAAAATAACATAGGCGGGTACATTTTCCTTTTCTGCAAGGTGCCTTCTAATGCCTCTTAAATAGTCGAATAAATCTGTATTTAAATCATTGGTATCATCTATTTCCAAGCTTCTTTTTTTCTTGGGTTCAAAGCTTTCAAGTTTTTCAATTTTTACCAATTCAATGGTTTTTTTACCATACAAAACTGATTTTCCAAACTCAGTAACTTTCATCATGTAACTCTCATCATAAGCAATCTCCACTATTCCTAAATTGAGTAATTGTATGATGTTTTGTTGCCAGTCGTGCACGCTTAAATCTTTTCCAGCGCCGAATGTTTTTATCCTATCATAATTATTTTCAATGATTTCTTTCCTGTGTGATCCCCTGAGAATATCTATTAATACACTTGCACTTATTTTTTCTTCGGTTCGAACCAAAGCTGACAATGCTTTTTGTGCAAGTAGGGTACCATCAAATGTTTGGCGCGGATTTTTGCAAACATCACAATTATTGCAAGGCTTTTCTAGGGTTTCTCCAAAATAGGCAAGCAATATTTTTCTTCTACAGATGGGCGTTTCGGCATATTGTTGCATGCGATTTAGCTTTTCATGGTTGAGCTCCTTTTGCCCACTTTCCTCGATAAAGTTTCTTAGCATGATCACATCCCCTAAGCTGTAATACAAAAGGGTATCACTTGGAAGTCCATCTCTACCCGCTCTGCCAATTTCTTGGTAATAACCTTCCATATTTTTTGGCAAGCTATTATGAATTACAAATCGAACATTGCTTTTATCAATTCCCATTCCAAAAGCTATGGTGGCACAAATTACCTTTACGCGGTCATTGATAAAATCATCTTGTATTTTGCTTCTTTGCTCATTGCTCATTCCTGCATGATAGAATCCTGCCGAAATTCCATAGGCGAGCATTTCTTCGGCCATTTCTTCAGTGGCTTTTCTACTGAGACAATAAATTATTCCACTTTCATTTTTTCTAGCATGTATAAACGAGGCAATTTCTTCTATCTTTTTTTTCTTTTTGATCCCAAATCTTACTGCTAAACTCAAATTTGGACGGTCGAAACTCGCCACAAAAATATTTGGTTCATTGAGGGTGAGTTGCTTTACAATATCCCTTCTGGTAATTTTATCGGCAGTTGCTGTTAAGGCAATGATTGGAACGCTTGGCCATTTCTCTCTTAACAACGCTAGTTTAGTATATTCTGGCCTAAAATCATGTCCCCACTGACTAATACAGTGAGCCTCGTCTATTGCTATTAATGAAACCTTAACGTTGTTTACCAGATAATTGAGGAGACCGAGCAGTTTTTCTGGCGATAGGTATAATAACTTTATTTCTCCTTTAATAGCCAATTGTACGATATCATTTTGCTCGTTTTCATCCATACTACTATTGATGAATTCTGCTGTTATGCCATTTGCCTTTAAGGCACCTACTTGGTCTTTCATGAGGGCAATAAGCGGAGAAACAACAAGGGTAATATTTGGCAATAAAAGGGCGGGTAATTGAAAGCATACAGATTTACCGCCACCAGTTGGCATAAGTACCAGTGAATCTTTTTGGTTCAATACACCTTCAATTATTTCTTCTTGAAGTGCTCTAAAATGATCGAAGCCGAAATGCTTCTTAAGGGTAGTTTGTGGGTTAATTGTGGCTTGCATTTGTCAAACATAACATTTGATTTGCATTACCTAAAATTTGATTATTTTTTCGCATGGTCATTCAAAAAGATTTTTTTAAAGACGTGTATGACGTGGTAAGGCTAATACCTAAGGGTAGAGTTACTTCTTATGGCGCCATTGCCAATTATTTAGGGGATAAACGTGGTGCAAGAATGGTTGGATATGCTATGAATGCTGCTCATCAGCAGGTTCCGGCTGTGCCAGCGCACAGGGTTTTGAATAGGGCTGGATTGTTAACGGGAAAGCATCATTTTGCTCACCAAAATGAAATGCAAGCGCTATTGGAAAGTGAAGGTTTAATTGTTAATAATGAGCAGCTTGTGGATTTCAATTTGTATTTTTGGGATCCAAATAAAGAGTTAAATTTGTAAGAGAAACAAAATAAAATATGGAAAACCGGAAAGAAGTTGATTCGTTCAACGAATACAGAGAAAAAATGAATGCAAAAATCTTGGATGCAGACAATTTAGTATTAAAAAGGTTATTCAATTTAGATACCAACACTTATGAAGATGGAGCCTTACCTGCAGTTACTAAAGAAATGCTAGGATTAGTTGCGAGTATGGTTTTGCGCTGCGATGATTGTATCAAATACCATCTTGGAAAATGTCAAGAATTAGGTGTGAGCACTGCTCAAATGTTTGAAATATTTGCCGTGGCTAATATTGTGGGGGGAACAATTGTAATTCCTCACACCCGCAGAGCCGTTGAATACTGGGAATCTTTGCAAAATATTGCTTAAAATTAGGGATTTGAAATTTGTGCTTGTATTTTAGATGCGTAAACAAACATTTTTGATGCTAAAAATTAATAAGTTGGTTTTTGTGGTATTGGCAATTTTATTCGCTTTTGGAGAAATATTTGCTCAATCAGAATCAGAAAAGGATAGTTTAGAAGGATTATTGCCATTTGCAAATGATATGCAAAGAGCTGATATTTTAAACGGCTTATCAAATTGCGTTCGAAAATATGATACCCTCAAGGCTGGTAATTATGCCCGACAAGCCTATGCAATTTCTAATAAATTAAATTACTGTAAAGGCAAAGCCAATGCAGAAATCATGTTGGGGATTTTACAAAAATCCCATGGCAATGTATTGAAAGCAAAGCAGTATTATTTGTCAGCCCTCATACATGCAAAATCTTGTAAGGAGCCTTATTCAGTTGCTTTGGCTTACCACAGTTTAGGTAACCTTGCCTACAATGAAAGCAACTACAATAAATCCATGAGGTATTACATTGGTTCGGTTAAAATATCTGAACAATTGGGTGATTATGATAGGGCAGCTAGAACCTACAATAATATCGGTTCATTATACATTGATTTAAATAATCTAGATCAAGCCGAGAAATATTATTTAAGGTCTTTAAGTTTATTTCAGATTGGTGCGGATGAGCTTTTGATTGCTGAAATAGAAAACAACTTGGCAAATATTTACCAAAAAAAAGGATATGAATTAAAGGCGTTGTACCACTATTCAAATACGTTAGAAGTATTCAGGAGATTGAGCAGTGCAGTGGATGTTTCAACTGCTTTAAATAATATTGGCTTAATTTATTATTCAAGGAAACAATATAAAAAAGCCTTGCCATTTTTTCGTGAGTCTTATGAAATTGACCTCAAATATCCCGATGCCAATGCATTGATTTTAATCATGTCTAATTTATCGCTTTCATACCTCTATCAAAACAAAAAGGACTCAGCCCAATATTTCGCAAATGCAGGATTGGCATTTGTTGCTAAAAATCCAGGTTTATCATACTTAGTTAATATATATGCTGCCAATGCTGAATTATATGCCAAAATGCACAATAAAGGAAAGGCCGAATATTATACCAAGTTAAAGTTAGCAGCTGAAAACAATATTTTAAATAAGGAACAACGTTCAGATATAAGTGCTATTGCGGCAGAATATGAAAGTGAACGTAAAGATCACAAGCTAAAGTTAATGGATAAAGAGAATGAGATCAATCACTTAAAAATTGAAGAACAACAATCTGCTATTGATAGAAGAAATATATTATTGGTAGCCACTTTTATGGTAATTTTCTTTCTTTTATTGATTACTGGTTTGGTGTTTTATACTTTGAGCTTAAATAAAAAAAATAAGCTATTTGAATTAAGCAATAAGGCAAAAAGCAATGTGCTGCAACAAATAAACCACGAAATTAGAACACCCCTGAATGGCATTGTTGGGATGAGCCATTTGGCCATAGAAAGTAAAACATTTACCGAGTTAAAAGAATACCTAACATATATTAAATTGAGTAGTGATGAGCTCATGTTTGTGCTCAATAATTTAATTACTTATTTACAAATAGATCGCAAAGAAGCAGCGCCAATTGCAAATCCTTTTGATCTACTAGAATCAATAGAAGAGTTGTTTAAGATTTATGGTTTCCAATGCAAACAAAAGGGATTGTTGTTCAATCAAATGGTATTTCCAGGCTTGCCAAGAATGGTAAATGGTGATAAGCAGAAGCTAATGAATATACTTCAAAACTTGCTGAGCAACGCAGTAAGATTTTCCAATAAGGGAGTAGTTAAAATAGAGGTGAAAGAAATTGCCACCAGAGTAAAGGATCAAGCAAATTTAAGTACCATTCAGTTTTCAATAATAGATGAAGGTCCTGGTTTAAATGAAAAGGAAATTAAGCAAATTTTTAAAGGAATTCCAAAAATAAGCGCTAGCCAAAATGGCTTTGGAATTGGCTTAAAAAATGCCAAAGAACTTTGTGATTTAATGAAAGGTCGTATAGAAGTGGTTTCTGAAAAAGGAATAGGTAGTAGTTTTGTTCTAGAATTAGAGTTGGAGAATATTGATTTGGAAACCGACAATTTTTATATTAGTGCTGATACCCAAAAACCAATTGATCCGAGTTCCACAATGATTTTAGTTGTGGAGGACAATATATTGAATCAGAAAGTAATTGAAAAAGTTTTGGAGCGTCAGGGCTATCAATATATGTTGGCAATTAATGGTAAAAAAGCACTTAGCTTGTTAAAAGAAAAAACTTTTGATTTGATTTTGATGAATATTCGTTTGCCAGAAATGGATGGCATTGAAACAGCCTACCAAATTAGAAACAGTGAAGAGTTTGTATTGGACAAGCACATTCCAATATTAGCAATAACTGCAAATGATGATTCAGAAGAAAAAAGAAAGTGTTTTGAAGTGGGTATCAATGATTACATGACAAAACCATTTAATACATTGTTGTTAATCAAAAAAATTGAGGAACTTTTAAGGGCAGGGTCGCTTAAGTAGGCACTTTAACTTTATTTATTAACCTTTTCGCTCATTAATATTAATTAATCTATTGCAAATCAATTATTTGAGAATTGCAAATCAAACTGCTAAAATATTCTTGTTGCTCTGGCAATAATTTTTAAAAAATAGTTCATATTTGCCCATCTTAATTAAGAGTTTATGTCAGTATTAGTAGATAAAAATTCCAAGGTGATTGTTCAAGGTTTCACCGGTAGTGAAGGTTCTTTTCACGCACAACAAATGATTGAATATGGAACCAACGTAGTTGGAGGTGTTACACCCGGAAAAGGTGGTCAAACGCATCTTGAAAAACCGGTATTCAATACCGTAATAGATGCAGTTACAAACGCTGGAGCCAATGTTTCAATTATTTTTGTGCCACCAGCATTTGCTGCAGATGCCATTATGGAAGCTGCAGAGGCAGGTATCAAAGTAATAGTTTGTATTACAGAAGGTATTCCTATTAGTGATATGATTGCTGTTAAAGAATATATCAAAACTCGTGATTGTATATTAATAGGGCCAAATTGCCCAGGTGTTATTACGCCTGGTCAAGCTAAAGTGGGTATCATGCCAGGTTTTGTTTTTAAAGCAGGAAGGGTTGGTATTGTTTCCAAATCTGGTACGCTTACTTACGAAGCAGCAGACCAAGTGGTTAAAGCTGGATTAGGTATTAGCACGGCAATTGGTATTGGTGGAGATCCAATTATAGGTACACCAACTAAAAATGCTGTAGAAATGTTGATGAATGATCCAGAAACGGATGCTATTATTATGATTGGCGAAATTGGCGGCAGCTACGAAGCTGATGCGGCTCGTTGGATCCAAGCCAATGGTAACAAGAAACCTGTGGTAGGCTTTATTGCTGGTCAAACTGCCCCTCCAGGCCGTAGAATGGGACATGCAGGTGCAATTATTGGTGGCGCAGATGATACTGCTGCTGCAAAAATGGCTATCATGCGTGAATGTGGCTTAATAGTAGTTGAATCTCCAGCTGAAATTGGTTCAGCCATGTTAAAAGCACTGCAAGTAGTAGCTTAATTTTAGTTATAAATATTTTTTATGCCACAAGAAACTTTGAAATGTTTCTTGTGGCTTTTTTATGCCTTCCTTTGAGTTTTATATTCTAAATTGCAACGATTTATAATAAGGTATTTATGGAACTAATTAATTCGAGTTTATTCAACGAAGTAAGTATTGAGCAAATGCGTAAATCATTTGCTGAGGCTGCACCCTACAAGCATTTGATTATTGATGGTATTTTAAAGTCAGGAGTTGCGGAAGAATTGTACTACAATTTTCCAAATGAAGCGCTATTTAATAAAAAGTACAAAGGGGTAAATGAATTCAAAGCAGAAGGCTCAAATTTTGAAGATTTTCCTGCTTTATTTACACAGCTAAAAGAAGAGTTGCAAGGCGAAAAATGGTGCAGCGTTATAAGTGCCATTACCGGAATTGATGAGCTTTTTTCTGTGCCAGATGCATTGGGTGGTGGCTTACATCAAGGACAAAATGGGAGCTTTTTGGATATCCATATCGATTTTAATATCCATGCAGATAGAGGCATTCACCGCAGGGTTAACTTACTAATTTTCTTTAACAAAAATTGGAAAGAAGAATATGGTGGTCATACAGAGCTTTGGAATGCAGATATGACTCATTTAGATAAAAAGGTATTTCCAGAATTTAATCGTTGCCTGATTTTTGAAACCAATGAAATCAGCTACCATGGTTATGCCGCTATCAAAGTACCTCAAGATGTTACGCGTAAATCTTTTTATGCCTACTATTATACTGAATTGCGCGAAGGTGCTGCAAAATACCATGACACAGTATTTAAAGCTAGGCCTACAGATAGTGCTGTTAAAAAGGCGCTTACTCCTGTAAAAGAAGGCGCAAAGAATTTTATCAAGCGTCAATTACGTGCCTTGGGAATCACTTTTAAATAGGAAGAAATTTTAGTTTTTAAGCTTCAATGCTACTTAGTTTACTATTAATCATTTACGGTTTGATCCTAAGCTTTTGCCTGGGAAATTATAGTTGGACTATTTTACAAAAGTGGTTTGGCTTAACCAATTCAATTGCGCTACATCAAGCTATTTTTCCCATTATTGGCATGGCAGCTATGAGTCCTGTAATTGGACTCTATCATTTCTTTTTTAAAATTGATTTTGTACTGCATGTTTTCTTTTTAGGTATTGTTTTTCTTACTTACCAGAACACTTGGTTCAAAGCCGGCTTAAGTGAGATTAAGCGAAATTGGATTGTGTATACCATACTCATCATTGGAGCTGTATTTTCAATAATGATTAGGCCTGGAACTGGTGATATTGCTGATTACCATTTGCAGGCTATTAAATGGGCCGAAAATTACCCTAATATCATTGGTTTGGGCAATTTTAATAGGCCATTGGCCAATAACAATTGGTGGTTTAACTTGCAAGCATTTTTTGGCTTTTCTTGGTTAGGGGTAAATTCTGTTTATGTTGGCAATGCCCTATTTTTTATAGCAGTTTTTGCCTGGCTCTACCTTTCCGAAACCATTTCAAAGGCTCACGCTTGGATGCGGTTTATTTTTGCCTCATTTGTGATACTATCTCTAAAAACAGCTTTTATAGGTGCTGTAACCTCCGATTTTATTGTAACTTTAATGATTTACCTGTTACTTGATTTGTCTGTTATAGGTTTGAACCGAAAGGAAAACGGCAAGGAATACTTATTGCTGATGGTTTTATTTATTTGTTGGATTGTAACTGTAAAAACAACAGCTATTGTATTTTTTATGTTGCCTCTTTTGGGCCTTATTCAACTATTCATTAAAAAGCAATATTCCTTTTTGACCCGATGTGTAATATTGGGTTTGGTGTTTATTATTCTTTGGTTAATTGGAAACGTAATTATTTGTGGTTACCTGTTATATCCTTTTAACCAACTCGATTTTTTTGCAGTAGACTGGAAAGTACCTGCATCCTTTTTTGAATACGATAAAATTGTACTCAATAGTTGGGCTAAAGTACCTAATCAAGATGTGTATGTTACAAAAATGATGCCCATTAATGAGTGGTTACCTATGTGGTTTATGCGATTAGATATCTTGAATAAATTATTGGCAATTGGTTTTGTAGTTAGCACACCTTTATCATGGATTTTTTTATGGAAGAAAAAAGAGGTTATATGGCCTGTATTGTTTGTTCAGCTTGGTTTTGTACTCATATTCGTAAATGGGCCACACCCTCGTTTTTTGTTTGGATATATGGTAAGCTCTATTGCCTTTTTTGCCTACTTAATAGCAGATTATATGCCTTTAAATTTACCTAAAAAAGCACTGTTGTATTTGGGTGTTTTATTGTTGTTGTTTTTAACCTATAGTAATAGGATTGATCAAAATTTAACAGCAAATTGGTTCAAACCGAAACCTTACCCACAGGTAAATTTGGAGCCCATAAATATCAATGGATTTGAAGCAATGATTGCAAAAGAAAATGGTGTTTGTTGGGATCAGTTTCCAAGTTCTTATTACTTTATTGAAAGGGTAGAATTGCGAGGAACCACTATTGAAAGCGGTTTTAGGGTAAAACAATAAATATTTCTTGACTATTAAAGTGCTACCACTTTTTATTAAAATCTCCTCTGGCAAAAAACTTTTCAATGAGGCAATACATCAAAATAAAGAAATACCGGCTACCCATTTCTTTAATTTTTAAGTTGGATACACCGTGTTTTCTATTGGTCCAACTGTTTGGTAAAACGGTATAGGTATAGCCTCTAATAATTGCTTTTAATGGAATTTCAACCGTTAAATTGAAGTGAGGAGATATGAAAGGTTTTACGCCTTCAATGGTTTCTTTTTTATATAATTTAAATGCATTGGTTACATCGTTGTACCTAATGCCAAACAGCATACGCACAATATTATTGAACAAGCGATTGAGGTACAATTTATGGAATGGATAATCATATACTTTGCCTCCTTTGCTCCATCTTGTTCCAAACACGCAATCATGCCCTTCTTGTAGTTTGTGGTAGAATAAAATCAAATCATCAGGCGAGTCACTTAAATCTGCCATCATAATGGCCACACAATCTCCAGTAAATTTTTCTAATCCAAAACGCACAGCATACCCAAAGCCATTGCGGCCTGTATTGGTGTAAATTACCAATGAAGGAATACCTAATTGAAGCTTTTGCAAAACCTCTAATGTATCGTCTTTTGAGTTGTCATTTACCACAACAATCTCATGTGTTATTCCTGCTTTGGTTAATTTGGCATACAAATTTTCTAAAGTTTCACCTATGCTCAAAGCCTCATTATAGGCTGGTATAACAACACTTAATTTCATGTTTAACTAGTGGGGTTTTTGTGCTACCAATAAAAATTGCTTACCCATAAAACGCCAAGCAAATGGCATTTGGAAATATAGCTTTACAAGAAAATCTGTAACTGGAATTTTGCCTCTAAAGCTCAAGGGCAAAAAGCGATCATGTATTTCTGTTACCTCAAAACCTGCACCATATAAATGTTCTGCAACTCCTAATTCTGTTAGTATTACCGTGTGGTCTGCAAAGTCGAAATAATTGGCTGAGCAATATTTAAAATTTGGACCCATAATGGCAATTTTACCACCAGGTTTTAAGATACTAAACATGCGTTCCAAGAAATTGGCTACATCTTCTTGGCTATGCAAATGTTCTAAGAAATTGGAAACATATACCCCTTCAAAATAATTTTTAGGAAGGTCAACTTCTAAGTTGTTTCCAATTACAACTTTTATACCCGCTTGTGCTGCACGTTGGGTATGTTCGCCCATATCTACCGCCCATCTTTCTTTGGCCGGAACTTGGTTAATAAACTCACAATCGCCAGCTGCAGGGTCAATCATAGTAGTAGGTTTGCCCAATTTGGTATGAATAAATTCTGCAATTATTTTCCAAGTAGAAAGTTTTTTGTTTCTATCTACACCCTTAAAGCGGTATTCGTATATCCTATCGTAATTCATATTTTTTAGCAATCTTTAAGCATCATTCTATCGTTCATCCTGTCGTGCATTTCAACCAAAGTATCTTCCAAATTATACTTCCAATTCCAAGTAGGGTAGTGTAGTTTAAATTTATTGACATCACTGATATACCAAATATGGTCGCCAATGCGATTGGTTTCACTGTAGCTATAACTCATTTTGTTGCCACTAATTTTTTCGCACCAATCAATCGCCTCAAGCATACTACAATTGGCAAATCTGCCACCACCAGCATTGTAGACTTCACCCATGCGGGGGTTTTGATAAAAATGCCAAAACATATTCACCAAATCTGCACTGTGAATATTATCACGAACCTGCTTGCCTTGGTAGCCAAATATGGTGTAGTGATTTCCGCTAATGGCACATTTCATCAAGTAAGCCAAGAAACCGTGTAATTGAGCGCCGCTGTGGTTAGGTCCAGTTAAACACCCCCCTCTAAATACACCTGTTTTCATCCCAAAATATTTGCCATATTCTTGAACCATGATATCTGCAGCTACTTTGCTTGCACCAAATACACTGTGTTTGGTTTGGTCTATGCTCATTTGTTCATCAATACCATCTTTAAAATAGGCATGCGTTTCATCTATCTCCCAACGTTTTTCCAATTCTACCAGCGGTAAAAAGTTAGGAGTATCACCATAAACTTTGTTGGTAGAAGTAAATATAAACACGGCTTCTGGGCAATTTAACCG
>JBILJL010000033.1:0-12722 GCA_044377255.1 Bacteroidia bacterium | reverse complement strand
TAGGCCTCATTTACGTGGCTTAAGTCTAATACTGCTATTTCCACATTGGTTATTTTAATGCCACCAAATTTGATGGAACTCAAGATTCTTAAATGTGTTTGAACTTGGTTCGAACCTAAACCAACCGAATGAATTTCTTGTTGCTCATGTTTATGCGCCCCAAGCATGCTTTCAATTTTAGTGAAGTCGAAGGCAGTTTTGGATGCACCAGTATCTAGTAAAAGCCAAGCGTTATTTCTACCAACCTTGCAAGCAATAAATAAATGGTAATTTCCAGGTTCTATTTCAACCAAATGAATAGGGAGTGTTTCTTTAATGATCAAAAATAATCTTCCCTTCTATTGGATTAGGATTCGTTGAAAAAATATTCCTTTATTGGTGGTTATTTTTATAATTAAATACTGCTGAGAATTTAAATATTCATCTACCCTAAAATCAACTTTATGATCAGGTTTTTCTGGTATATTGGTTTGAACCAATCGTCCTTGAATATCCATGATTTCAACTTTTTCAATAATGGAGGTCCTAGCTTCAAGATGGATTATTTCATGCACAGGGTTTGGATAAATAGTAACCTCGTTAGCCAGAGGCTCAATATCCTCAGATCCCAAGGCCCAGGTTACTTCAAAAGCAGATTCCTTAAAAAGGTAATCTGATTGGTTGTTATATACTACTGTATATAAACCCCTGTTTGCTGTGCTTTTAATAAAAATATTAACATCCAATAAACTGTCGTTTTTTAATGAATAACTATTAATTTGAATTTCTGAAGTTGGACTACCATTTTGGAAGAAACTAACTGTAGGACTACCCTTAGTGAAATTGGTTCTTGCGCCAGTGATGCTAACTTTAAGTGTTTGATTTAGATGCCCAAGATTAGGATTAACAGACACAATTCGAGGCATATTGGATTCTATTACTGTAATAGAATTTAATAAAGGTAAATAACCATCTATAGTGCTGGAAATCGTGATGTCGTATTTTCCAAGTTTTGCTAGATCGGTGGCCATTATAAAGGCTGTAAAGTGAGTATCATCCAAAATTTCTATCGAAGTAGGTGGAATATATAAGTCTTTAGATTCTTTGGTATTGTGGTAAAAAGCAATTTGCATTGAGCTACTTGCTTGGGTAAAATGAGTATTTGAACCAGTAATGGTTACATTTAAATATTCCCCTTGCTGAATGATATTTGGAGAAACGCTAACTAGTTTGGGAGCTGAAGTGTCTGGATAAACATAAAATGGATTTAAACCATCTACTGTTCCATCAATTGGATTATTAAGTTTGTAAGTGTAGGCACCTGTTGTTGCTGAACCTTGAATGAACAAGGTTGCAAGAATAGTAGTTGGAGAAACAACAGCATAATTAGAAACTACAATTTTATTGGTACTTGTTCCTTGCTTAAAAAACTGCAGGGTATTGCTACCTACTCCAAAATTTGTTTTTACTCCAGTTATTGATACGGATAGGTTTTGGCCTTGAACTCCCATTGAAGGGTTTATATTTACACTTTTTTGAGCGTAAATAATATTTACAAAAAATAGGTTCAAAACGAAAAATAATATTGATTTATTCATTTGGGATAATTTGTAATTCATCAAAAGTACGATTCATTTTTTGGTTGATGATAAAAAAGTTCTTAATATATTCTTTATTTTCTTTTGCTTCTGTTGATATACTTGGATTTTCCTGCAGTTTTTTTTCCAGATAAGCTTTGCCAATTGCATTTAAATACAATAGAAATTGATCGTTTTTTTCATCATACTTAAGTTTATAAATGCAAGCCATGGCTTCATCATACCTTTTTTCATTGTATAGCACAGCGCTTTTATTGAGTAAGGCATCTGGCTGTTTGGGTGAAATTGCTAATAATTTATCATAGTAAACTAAGGCTTGAGTATGCTTACCTTCCTGCTCAAACATGCCTGCCATGTTGTTTAAAACGTGCACTTGGTAAGGATTGATTTGATAGGCTTCTGTAAAACTTTCTTTTGCTTTTTCTTTATTGCCGATTGAGTAATGTGCCAAACCTTGGTACCAAGCAATGGGTATAGAAAAATTATCAATGGTGTATAGGTTTGGATTAATTTGTTTTGCTTCTTTTAATATGCGCTCCCAATTTGTATTCATGTGGGCTTGTACCATTTTTTTTGCATGTTGCTCGTTGGGTAAACGCATCAATGAATAAACAGCACTAAAAACCAATAGAAAAGTAATACTTATTAGCAATAAGTTTTTATTTAGGCTACTTTGCTTTTCTTCATTTCGGTTTGAACCGAGGATGATGCATAAAATAATTGCAAGCACAAATTGGTGCTCATTTCTTTCTAAAGGGAAGTCAACCGAGGCCACAAATAAATAAGCAATCAAAGCTAATAAGAAACTAAAGAGCCAAATCTTTTCGCGTATTTCTTCGCTTGATTTGATGTGTTTGATTCCACTATAAATTACGAAGATAAATACACCTATGTAGGCTAATAAACCAACAATTCCAAGCTCACTCAATACCCATAAATAATCGCTGTGTGGCCTTTGAAAGGTGGTATATCCATCACTTACTAGGTAATTGGTTTTCATAAAATCGCCCAGCCCATATTTAGGAAAATATACTTGCCAATTTCCAGGTCCAACACCAAAAGGAAAATGCTCTTGTATCATTTTATAGGTATTGGTCCATAATAAAATACGCTCGTGAATGGTATCGTTGTTTAATAGCAAGGTAAATTTGCTAGGATATAGGTAAACAATCGAAAATACTGCTATTAAGGCTGTAAGGTATGAACCAATAATGAGGTAAAAGAGTTTGCGCTTTTCTTGAAAAAACAAGCCTGATGCCAAGGGAATACTGATACTTATTGCAAGTGCAAGTCCTAAAATAACCGACTTAGTTTGGATCAAACAGATTGAAATTATAACTAGACTATATAACATCCATACTAATATTTTCCACCATTTTTTTACATCCAATAAAAGGTAAATATAAAAGGGAAGGCATAACAATTGAAAGGAGGAATAAAGGTTTTTATGTCCAAAAGCCGTTTGTAGTTCATATAAGTTCTTTTGTTGCCACAAATTGGTTCCTATAGCTTGTTTTTCATTTATCTCAAAAACCAGTTGTATAAGCGCAATGATGCTTGCAGATAAAACGCCTAGGCTTAATTGTTTGATGTTAATTATTTTGGTTTGAACCAATAAATAAGTAACCCCAATGGCTGAAATGTATAAGGCAATTTTGCTAATATTATAACATGCCTCCGGTTTGTTTAATGCATAATTGTGACTCGTAAATGCTGTAAAAATCCAAAGTAACGAGAGTATAATTATGGGCTTTGGAATAGATAGGTTATTGTTATTTCTATTGAACCAAATGAGTATCATGCCTACCAGTAATGTAATAGAAAAATAGATTTGCCTACTCAATAAGGTTGGATCAGCAATACTGCTAAAATGCACCAATGGAATAGCCGCAATAAAGAAGGCAAAAAGGTATCCTAAATAGGTTGGGGATTTTGTTTGTTGCATTTATTCAAAAATAGGCATTCAAAAGTTAAAAAAACACCCCCACAATTCGCCACCAAGTAGAATGCTTTTAATGAAAATCAGTGTATTGCGATTTTCAGGATGTCGCATTTAGGTCTTCAAACTTCTTAACACTCCCATTTTTTAGAAAGTCGCATTTCGCTTTTAAAATACCCTTGAAGGCCAGATAAATAAACCACTTTGGCAAATATGTTGAAATGTGTAAAAGTTCGATTTTTCCACAAAAGTGGGAGAAAGTGGTGAAAAGTGGAAAAATGTTTCTATTTTTACGCTGTAATCGCTCAACACTAGTAATGACGCAACTGAACGGAGAATTCGAATGTAAAATAGATGCCAAGGGAAGGTTAATGATTCCCTCTGCTTTAAAAAAGCAGTTGCCGGAAGCGGCAAAGGATTCGTTTTTCATTAACCGTGGTTTCGAAAAGTGCGTAGTAATGTATCCAAGCAATGAATGGAAATTGATTGCTGCCGAAATAGATAAGTTGAGTGATTATATACAAAAGGAGCGCACCTTTAAAAGATACTTTTTAAGAGGAGCCAGCAAATTGGAAATGGATGCTGCTTCACGAGTGTTAATTCCAAAGCAATTGCAAGAGTTTGCCGATTTAAAAGGCGAGTTGGTTTTGCTAGCATACGGTAACAAGGTGGAGATTTGGAACAAGGCAGAATACGATAAAATGTTGAGTGAGGAGCCTTCAGATTTTAGTGCCTTGGCAGAAGAGGTTATGAGTAAGAGGAAAAAGGAGGATGAAGATGGAAAATAAATACCATGCTCCTGTGATGTTAACCGAATGCTTAGCTGGTTTAGAAATTAATCCTGCTGGTAAATATGTAGATGTAACTTTTGGTGGCGGCGGACATTCAAATGCCATATTAAATGTGTTGAATGATAAAGGGGTATTAATTGCATTCGACCAAGATGAAGATGCGAAAGCAAATTTGCCAAAAGATGAAAGACTTGTATTCATAGATCAAAATTTTGAGTTCATTAAAAACCATTTACAATACCAAGGTTTATTGCCTGTAGATGGTATATTAGCTGATTTAGGTGTTTCATCGCACCAGTTTGATGAGGCAGATAGAGGTTTCTCTTTTAGGTTTGATGATGCCGAATTGGATATGCGCATGCATACTTCGAGTGGCATAAGTGCAGCTCAATTATTGAATACTTATTCTGAATTGCAACTGTCAGATATATTCTATCAATACGGTGAATTAAAAAATGCCAAATCATTGGCAAGGGAGATAGTTAATTATAGAAATGTTGAACCTATATCGCGTGTTGGACAATTAAAAGAGGCTTTAAAAAAACACACACCCAAGTTTGGTGATTATAAGTTTTTGGCTCAAGTGTTTCAGGCATTGCGCATAGAAGTGAACCGCGAAATGGAAGTGCTGAAAAGCTTTCTGTTACAAGTTCCTGAGGTTTTAAAACCCAATGGAAAATTGGTGGTGATGAGCTACCATTCATTGGAAGATAGATTGGTTAAGAATTTTATAGCGAGTGGAAATTTCAATGGTGATTTAGATAAGGACTTTTATGGCAATGTTAAAAAGCCAATGGAAGCTTTGAGCCGAAAAGTGATTACCGCATCACCAGAAGAATTAGAACGAAATCCACGTTCAAGAAGTGCCAAATTACGTATAGCAGAAAAACGAACTGATAGTTAATGAACCGCATCATTGAGGAGGAAGAAACAACGGTTAAAAAGCCCGTTGATCAGGATAGCCGCAACTTCACGGAAGCGGTGAAGCGCTTTGCCGACTTTGATTTTAGGATCAAACCGGAGCAATTTATGAAGCAGCTTCCTTTCCTTGCATACCTCTGTGTTTTGATTGTACTGTTTATTTACAATAGCCACAGGTCCGAAAAAATTATCCGTGATACAGACAAGCTCACTAAAGAAGTAAAAGATTTAAGAAGTGAATATATCAGTGAGTTAAGTGAGTTGATGAGTGATAGCAAACAATCTGCAGTGGCTAAAAAGTTGCAGCCTTATGGCATCAAAGAATTAAAAACTCCACCAAGTAAAATTACCTATAGTGATAACTAATACCAATTCAAGAAAGTCCATTTTGATCCGAACCACTGTGGTGTTTTCGGGTATGGTGGTATTTGCTTTTTTGATAGGCTATTCTTTGTTTAAAATACAATTCATGGAGGGCAAACATTGGCGCGCATTGGCCGATAGTTTGAGTACACGCGTATTTGAAATTGAGGCAGTAAGAGGTAATATTTTTGATTGTAATGGTAACCTTCTAGCTACTTCGCTTCCTATTTATGATATCCGCATAGATGCCAAATCACAAGCATTTAAGGATGAAGAGTATTTTCAAAACAACATAGATTCATTGGCTTTTGGTTTAGCGAATTTATTTAAAGATAATTCGGAATTAGCCTATAAGAAAAGCTTGGTTAGAATAAGAAAGGAAGGAAACAGATACTTTTTATTCAAACGTAAAATCAGTTACCACCAAATGCGTGCATTAACCAAATTACCTATTTTTAGAATGGGTAAATACAAGGGTGGTTTACTCATAACTGAAAGAACGCGCAGAGAAAAACCTTTTGGCGTATTAGCAGAACGTACTATCGGCTTCAAGCAAGAAGAGGGTGCCGTTAGAGTTGGTTTAGAAGGTTTTTTTGATGAGTCGCTATCAGGTAAAAGTGGTAAGCACGTGATGCAACGCATTGCAGGAGGTACTTGGATGCCAATAGACGATGAATTTATGATTGAGGCAAAGCAAGGTAGAGATGTAATTACCACCCTAGATATCAATTTGCAGGATGTAGCAGAAAATGCCTTGTTAAATACCTTACTAGAAAATGATGCAGATTATGGCACTGCTATTTTGATGGAAGTTGCTACTGGCGAGTTAAAAGCCATTGCAAACTTAACCCGTAAATCTGAGGGTGTTTATAACGAAAGTTACAATTATGCAGTAGGCGAATGTGTTGAGCCTGGATCAACTTTTAAACTCATTTCTACTTTAGCCTTATTGCAAGACGGAAAAATGAATCCTGAAGATAAAGTAGATGCAGAGGGTGGTGAAGTAAGATTCTGCAATGTGGTGATGAAGGATTCTCATTTAGGTACCGGTGTTATCTCCTTACAAGAAGCCTTTGAACATTCTTCCAATGTGGCTTTTGGCAAGCTTATGCAAAAACATTATTCAAAAGATCCTCAAAAACTATATACCCATTATAAAGAAATGGGATTAACAGAAAAATTGAACCTTCAGCTATCTGGTGTTGGTTTTCCTTTGGTAAAAAGTCCTAATAACAAAACTTGGTCGTGCACCAGTTTGCCCTACATGGCTATTGGTTACGAATTGCAAATTACCCCTTTACAATTATTGTCAATTTACAATGCTGTTGCAAATAATGGGGTAATGGTGCGCCCTATGTTAGTTAAAAGAATTGAGCAAGATGGCAAAATTATGAAGGAGTATAAAACTGCTATCATGAACCCAAAAATTTGTAGCAAAGAAGTTGCCAAGCAATTGCAAAACATGATGGAAGGTGTTGTGTTGCGCGGTACAGCTTCCCTGTTAAAAAGTGGCTTCTATACTTATGCTGGTAAAACAGGAACAGCTGTAGTTGCCAATAATAAAAGGGGATACCAAGCTGGTGGAGGTAAAAGTTATAGGGCATCTTTTTGTGGTTATTTTCCTGCAGAAAATCCAAAATATTCTTGCATGGTGTTGATTAGTCGCCCACGTAAAGAAAATTATTATGCGTCTAAAGTGGCTTTACCAGTCTTTAAAGAAATTGCAGACAAGGTGTATGCAAGTGCACTCAATTTGCACCGTGAATTGAAATTTGTTGAACCTAGTTTTACCCAAGATTTGCCATTGATTACCATGAGTGATAAGAGTGATGTGAAGGTAGTTTTAGATCAAGTAAAACTTTCCTCGCACTTTCACAATGATTCTATTCACCAAGACGAAACCGATTGGGTAATTGGTAGTGCACAAGATAATTCAATCGCTATTCAACCTGTATTGGTATCGGCAGGGAAGATGCCAGATGTGAGAGGAATGGGAGCCAAAGATGCCTTGTACATTCTTGAACGCAAGGGAGTGAAGGTAAATATTCAAGGATTAGGAAGAGTGAAAAAGCAATCCGTTTCTCCAGGAACTCCACTTAGGAAATATCAAAATATTCAATTACAGCTAAGCTAACCATGCAAACTATAGCACATATCATAGCGGGCTTAGATACTATTTCTGTATCGGGTGACCTCAACCAAAATATTGAACAGTTAACTTTCGATTCAAGAGAGGTAATTGCTGGTTCATTATTCTTTGCCATAAAAGGTACAGCAGTTGATGGTCACGACTATATTACTCAAGTTATAGCAAAAGGCTGTACCGCCATTGTTTGTGAGGTTTTGCCAACAAATTTGGCGTCAAATGTATGCTATATTAAAGTAGCAAATTCTAGCGAGTTCATGGGTTTTACTGCGGCAAGTTTTTATGGTAATCCTAGTAAAGAACTTAAATTGGTTGCGGTTACTGGCACTAATGGCAAAACAACTGTTGCCACTTTGTTATTTAATTTGTTTCGCTCATTGGGTTCAAACGTTGGTCTATTATCTACCGTTCAAAACCAAATTAATGAAGAAATAATTCTTGCCACACATACCACGCCAGATGCTATTAGGTTAAATGCATTGCTAAGATTAATGGTTGATAGAGGCTGCGAATATTGTTTTATGGAGGCTAGTTCTCATGCCATTCACCAAAACCGCATCAAAGGTTTACATTTTGCTGGTGTAACATTTACCAATATTACACATGATCATTTAGATTATCATAAAACCTTTGATGAATATATCAAAGCCAAAAAGAAATTGTTTGATGAGGTAAATGAGGATGCATTTGCCTTGACCAACAAAGACGATAAAAATGGAATGGTGATGTTGCAGAATACAAAAGCCACTCGTTATAATTATGGCATTCAACACATGGCCGATTTTAAAGCTAAAATCATGGAAAGCGATTTCAATGGTATGCTTTTAAATATTGATGGTGAAGAGGCTTGGTTTAGGTTGGTTGGTGAATTCAATGCATATAATTTATTATTGGTTTATGGCACCGCTTATTTGTTGGGTCGAACCAAAGAAGAGATCATAACTAAGTTAAGTAGCCTAAGCTCGGTAAAAGGTAGGTTCGATTATATCCGCTCAAATAATGGCATCATTGGTATTGTTGATTATGCGCATACTCCCGATGCTTTAGAGAATGTTTTAACTACTATCAATAAAGTTAGAACAGGCAATGAAGAGCTCATCACTATTATAGGTTGTGGAGGTAATCGCGATGCAGCAAAACGGCCAATTATGGCGGAGGTTGCGAGTAACCTTAGCACTCGCGTGATACTAACTTCTGATAATCCTCGTAACGAAGAACCTGACGCAATTTTAGATGAAATGAGTAAGGGTGTTCCTGCCATTCATTATAAGAAAACATTAAGAATTACTGATAGAAAAGAAGCTATTAAAACAGCTGTTAGTATGGCTCAATCTGGCGATATTATTCTGGTTGCAGGCAAGGGTCATGAAAATTACCAAGAGATAAAAGGTGTTAAACATCCTTTCGACGACAAGTCTATTTTAAACGATTTCTTTCAACTATTTCAATCTTAAATTAATTAGAAACGGATATGTTATATTACTTATTTAATTACTTAAACGACCATTACAATTTTCCTGGAGCAGGTATGTTTCAATACATTTCGTTTAGGGCTGCAATGGCTATTATTTTGTCGTTGGTTATATCTCTTATCTATGGCAAAACACTGATCAACAAGCTTCATCTTTTACAGGTAAGTGATGAAATACGGAACCTAGGGTTGGCTGGAGAAGAAAAGAAAAAAGGTACACCTACAATGGGCGGTTTAATCATTTTAGCAGCCATTTTAGTTCCTACTTTATTGTTCGCTAGGATCAATAATGTTTATATCATTCTCATTTTGGTATCAACTGTATGGCTGGGTTTAGTTGGTTTCTTAGATGATTACATCAAGGTATTTAAAAAGAACAAAGAGGGTTTAGCTGGTAGGTTTAAAATATTAGGTCAGGTTGGTTTAGGCTTCATTGTTGCCACAACTTTATATTTCAATCAGCATGTTAAAACCAAGGAGTTTTATAAACCCCAAGTTGTAAACGAAACTTTCATCAAAGAGCATAATTTAAATCCTCAAATTATAAATGGAGAGTTGATGTTGGTTAAAGACCATAAGGCAACCACAACTACCATTCCTTTTTTTAAATCGAGTGAATTTGATTATGCAGATATGCTAAAATTTGTTGGTAGCAGTTATAAGGATTACAACTACCTCATTTATTTATTAGTGGTTATTTTTATCATTACCGCGGTAAGTAATGGAGCCAATATAACAGACGGAATTGATGGTTTGGCGGCCGGAACTTCTGCCATCATTTCTTTTGTACTTGGAATCTTTGCCTATATCAGTGGTAATATAATTTTCTCTCAATACCTAAACATTATGTATATCCCTCACTTGGAGGAGATGGTGATTTTTGCAGGTGCTTTGGTTGGAGCTTGTATAGGTTTTTTATGGTACAATGCTTATCCAGCTCAAGTTTTTATGGGTGATACAGGCAGCTTGGCCTTGGGCGGTATTATTGCAGCATTCTCCATCATGGTTCGAAAAGAATTATTGATTCCAATTTTATGCGGCATTTTCTTGATTGAAAACCTTTCAGTTGTAATTCAGGTTACTTATTTTAAGTATACCAAAAAGAAATATGGTGAGGGTAGAAGAATATTTAAAATGTCGCCTTTACACCACCATTACCAAAAGAATGGTTTCCATGAAGCTAAAATAGTTACACGCTTTTGGATTATTGGAATTTTGTTAGCCATTATCACCATCATCACCTTAAAAGTTCGCTAAGCATGAGCCAAAGAATTGTTATATTGGGTAGTGGTGAAAGTGGCACTGGTGCGGCTCTTTTGGCCAAACAAAAAGGCTTCGAAGTGTTTGTTTCCGACAAAGGTGCTATTCCTCAAAATTACAAAGATGAATTAGTGGCAATGGGAGTTGAATTTGAGGAAAATCAACACACAGAATCTTTGATACTAAATGCAGATGAGGTAATTAAAAGTCCGGGAATTCCTGAGAAGAATGATTTAATTAAATCACTTCGAGCAAAGGGAATTCCAATTATCAATGAATTAGAATTTGCAGGAAGGTATACCAATGCTTATAAAATATGTATTACTGGAACTAATGGTAAAACAACCACCACTTCATTGATCTTGCATCTTTTGCAGAAGGCAGGATTAAATGTTGCTGTTGCAGGTAATATTGGTGTGAGTATGTGTAGGATGGTGGCTACCGGCAATTACGATTATTATGTAATAGAAGTTAGTAGTTTCCAATTGGATGATATGTATGAGTTTAAAGCGGATATCGCTATTCTCTGCAATATTACTCCTGATCACCTTGACCGCTATAATTACGAACTTCAAAACTATGTTCAATCCAAGTTTAGGATCACCCAGAACCAAGATGAAAATGGTTTATTCATTTATTGTGCAGATGATGAATTAACTAATAAAAACATCAACTTGATAGCTGGAAAAGCAAAACGATTGCCATTTTCATATGGCTCAGAAGTTATCCCTGGCGGATATGTTATCAACGAACAATTGCACATCAATTTAGATCAAAATCAATCAAATCAATTCAATATGTACACATCAGAACTAACACTAAGAGGCATCCACAACGCTTACAATTCGCTGGCCGCAGCAATGGTAGCAAATGCATTACAAATTCGCAAGGATGTTATCAGGGAGGGTCTTATGGACTTCCAAAATGTAGAGCATCGTTTAGAGTATGTTGCCACAATTAGGGGCGTTGACTTTATCAACGACTCAAAAGCAACCAATGTAAATTCGGCTTGGTATGCATTAGAGAGCATGGATAAGCCAGTAATTTGGGTTGTTGGCGGTATCGACAAAGGCAATGATTACAATATGCTCAAAGAATTGGTAAAGGCCAAAGTGAGAATCATTGTCTGTTTAGGCGTTGACAATAGTCGTATCCACGAAGCATTTGCCTCTGATGTAGATATGATTCTTAATACTTCAAGCGCGCAGGAAGCTGTTCATGTTGCTGCAAAAATGAGTACACCAGGTGAAACTGTTTTGTTATCGCCTGCTTGTGCTTCATTTGATTTATTTAAAAATTACGAAGACAGAGGTCGCCAGTTTAAGGCTGCCGTTAAAACTTTATAATTGAATAACTACTTCTGCTTGTTTACCACCTGGCAGAAGTAGTTTAAAATTAAACAATAGTGAATTATTTTAGTTGGGAACATATTAAGCCAAAGGGCGATAAAATCATGTGGAGCATTATAGTGGTGCTTTCCATCTGGGGGCTTTTTGCTGTGTATAGCTCAACAGGAGCCTTGTCGTACCAAAAGCAAGGAGGCAGAACTGAAGTTTATTTGTTTCAGCAAATTGCCTTTTTGTTGGTTGGTTTTTTTGCTATGTTGGTTACACATAGCATTCATTATAAATATTATTTAAAGGTTTCTAAACTCATCCTTTTTTCTTCATACCTGTTGCTCATCTTAACCTTGTTATTTGGTTCAACGGTTAACGATGCGCAACGTTGGTTGAAGATTCCATTTATTGGCTTGAGCTTTCAAACTTCCGATATTGCCAAAGTTGCACTCATACTTTTTGTTGCGCGTGAGTTGGCATTGCGGCAAGATGATATCAAAGATTTTAAGAAAGGATTTATGCCCATCCTTATTCATGTTGCTGTAACTTGTTTACTCATTGCCCCATCCAATTTATCTACAGCTTTGGTTTTATTCAGTACCTGCATGGTTATCATGTTTATGGGTAGAGTGAGTATCAAGCATATTGCTTATATTGGTACACCAACATTAATTTTATTAATCATAGCAATAGTTGTAGGACTGAATACTCCTGATAAATATTTAAAGAATTTTGGACGTGCATTAACTTGGAAGCACCGCATAGAAAATTTCAATAAGCCATCCGACGATCCCGATGAAACATTTCAAAACGACCATGCCAAGATAGCAATTGCCAAGGGTGGCTTAACAGGCACGGGACCCGGAGGAAGCATAGAGCGCAACTTTTTACCCCAAGCATATGCCGATTTTATTTTT
>JBILJL010000304.1:0-3308 GCA_044377255.1 Bacteroidia bacterium | reverse complement strand
GACCATTGAGGTTGCTGTAGTAGGCCTTACCATGGTTGGTTTCTGTGAACTCCCTAACAAACTTTTGTAGATAAGGGTCGCTGGCAATCATAAACGTGGTAATGGGAATATTTAATCGCCTGGCTTGTGCAGCCATGGTAAGTGTTTTATTGATGATTTTTCTATCCAAGCCAAAACTATTTTGGTAATAGCCATTGCCTTCCTTTAGGCAGGTTGGTTTACCATCTGTTATCATAAAAATCTGTTTGTTGATATTCTTCCTTTTACGCAAAATATCCAGGGCTAGCTCCAATCCAGCGTAGGTATTGGTATGGTAAGGACCAACTTGCAAATAGGGCAAATCTTTAACCTCAATAGGCCAGGCATCGTTGCCAAAAACAATGATGTCTAAGGTATCTTTGGGGTATCTTGTTTTAATCAACTCAGCCAGTGCCATAGCCACTTTTTTGGCAGGGGTAATTCTATCTTCACCGTATAATATCATGCTATGAGATATATCAATCATTAAAACAGTTGAGGTTTGGGTTTTGAGGTCCTTCTCACGTATTTCTAAATCATCTTCGGTAAGTTTAAAATCATCAATACCATGGTTTATTTGGGCATTGTGTATGCTTGCAGTTAGGTCTATTTGATCCAAAGAATCGCCAAAAGTGAATTTTCTTCGATCACTATTGAGCTCATCTCCCACGCCAGTTTTTGAGGTTGCATGGTTACCTTTTCCGCCCTTTTTCAACTTTCCAAAAACATCCTCTAAGCTTTTCTTGCGAATAGTTTGATTTGTTTTACTGGTTGGGACAAAAGTTCCATCGTTTGGATTTTCTTTGATATAACCTCGGTCTTTGAGGTCTTGGATAAAGTTGCCCATTCCATAACTGTCGTTGGTAATTTGGTGTTGCTGATCCAATTGGTTCAGCCAGTCAATCGCCTCAGCCACATCTCCATTGGTATATTGGAGTAACTGAAGAAACAGGTTCATGAGTTGCTCAAACCCCTTTTCCTCTTCAGGACCTGGAATGTATTTAGAAAATATATGTCCTCTCATTTATTGAAATCAAAGGTAACAAACCTTATAGCTTAAATGGCAAAATAATAAAAAGTTAACAGTCGGCACCAAATTCTTAGTATTTTCGCACCATGAAAATATACCATCTAATACTCATAAACCTCCTATTTTGTTTTCAAATTGGTGCTCAAACCAAAAATAAACTTTGCGTGGCGTTTTATAACCAAGAAAATTTGTTCGATACCATTGACACGCCCAATAAAATTGACGAGGAATTTCTTCCGCAAGGAACCTACAAGTGGAATACAGAAAAGTACCAAAATAAAATGGCAAACATGAGTAAAGTAATATTGGCCATCAATAATGGAAATGGGCCGGATTTATTGGGAATGTGCGAAGTAGAAAACGAAATTGTTTTAAAAGATTTAACTAAGGAACTCAAGAAAAACAAACAAGATTACGGTATAGTTTGGTTTGATAGTCCGGATGAAAGAGGAATAGACAATGCATTGTTATACAAAAAGAATGTTGGAAAGTTGGTGAAATCAAACTTATATATTATTGATACAGCAGGAATTGGTGGCGATAATACCCGTGGAATTGTGATGGCTGAATTTACCCTAAAAAACAACAGTAAATTAATATTATTGGTAAACCATTGGCCGAGCAGAAGAGAGGGTGAAAAGGAAAGTGAATACAAAAGAATCTATGTTGCACAAAGGGTAAAACAAATCTGCGATAGCATTCAAAAGAAAGACCCAAATGTTGCTTTAATCATGATGGGCGATTTCAATGATTATCCCAACAATGAAAGTATTTCTAAAATCATGCAAGCAAAAGCAGCAACAACAGAAGTGGGCGCTTTTGATTTTTTCAATCCCATGAACGACCTATTGGCAGAAGGAATGGGATCATACAAACACAAAGGTGAATGGAATTTTTTAGATCAATTTTTATTGAACAAGACGTTATTAAATAGCAACAGTAAAATACAGTATGAGGTAAATTCTGCCTCAACATTCAAGGAAGAATGGATGTTGGAAACAGAAGAAAAATACAAGGGAAACCCCAAGAGAACTTTTGGTGGAAAGAAGTATTTGAATGGCTATAGTGATCACCTGCCTGTTTATTTATATTTAAATATCAAATAGTGGTTGATTTACCAGTTATAATTGAAAATCCAGCAGGTTTAAAAACACTTTACCGCCAGGATATAAACGAAACTTACCACTCTCAGCATGGTGCCATCCAAGAAAGCATGCATGTATTTATTGAGGCTGGCATGCGGTTTTGGATCAAAACGAAACAACAAAAAAAGCTCTCAATTTTAGAAATAGGATTTGGCACAGGATTAAATGCCATATTGAGCTTAATAGAAGCAGAAAAACAAGGTATCCAAGTTCATTATACCGGTTTGGAAACTTTGGCACTCCCTTATGAACTCATTTCAAAGCTAGATTACCAAGCACATTGGGACAAAGACCATGAAACAAAATATGCTGCGATGCATGCAGGAGAATGGGAAAGCAATTTAACTATAGATACCAATTTTGAACTTCAAAAAAGGTTAATTGCTATAGAGAACTTTGAAACAAATGAGCAGTTCGATTTAGTATATTTTGATGCATTTGCACCAGACAAACAATCGGAACTTTGGGATTTAGCCATTTTTCAAAAAATCTTTCAACTAGTAAACATTGGTGGCATATTGGTAACTTATTCGGCTAAAGGAGATGTAAGAAGAAACTTACTAGCAGCTGGATTTGAGGTGGAGAAATTGGAAGGTCCGCCTCATAAACGGCACATGTTACGTGCTGTAAAAATTAAGAGCCTATGAGCAGCGAAGAAAGAGAATTTTTAATTATAGGTGGCGGAATAGCCGGACTCATGATGGCATATGAGTTAGCAAAAAATGGTCGCAGTTTTTTATTGGTAGATGATGCGCCATTGAATAGCTCGAGTAGAATAGCGGCAGGTATGTTTAACCCCATAAGTGGGAAAAGAATGACCGTAAATTGGAAGGCCATGGAGCTGTTAGATAGCCTGCACCAAGCCTTTGGAGATTTTGAGAAGATGCTTGGCAAAAACTATTTGGTAAAAGCAACTATTCACCAAGCATTTGGCAATGTAAAAGAATCGAATGATTTTGGCGCTAGGTTAGACAATCCTTTGTTTAAGAATTTCATCAACGAAAAAGCTTTACTAAAAACACCTTTATTAGAAGAGTTTGGCAGTTTTGTGGTGGAAGGATCAGGTTGGGTTAAGACCAAAGATTGGATTGAAGATTACCAATTATATCTTTTAA
>JBILJL010000305.1:0-3308 GCA_044377255.1 Bacteroidia bacterium | reverse complement strand
CCTTTGCTTTCTATAATATCAGCAGTATGCTCTCTTATTCCGGCAGTATCTATTAACCTAAATAAGATGCCTTCAATGATAAATGCTTCTTCAATGGTATCGCGGGTGGTGCCCGGAATGGCGCTTACTATGGCGCGTTCTTCATTAACCAATGCATTGAGTAGCGTCGATTTTCCGGCGTTTGGTCGGCCAGCAATTACTGTGGGTACACCATTTTTTATGGCATTGCCTACCTTAAAAGTTTCCGTTAGGCTTTGGATCAAACCGAATATTTTTTGAACCAATTCTTTGAGCTCTGGTCTGCTGGCAAATTCAACATCTTCTTCACTAAAATCTAATTCCAATTCTATCAAGGAAGCAAAATTAACCAGCTTCTCTTTGAGGTTGGCAATCTCTTTGCTAAAGCCGCCGCGCATTTGATTCATGGCGGTTTTATGACTCATTTCCGAATCCGATGCAATTAAATCTGCCACCGCTTCGGCTTGGGTCAAATCGAGTTTTTTATTTAAAAAAGCACGTAAGGTAAATTCTCCGGGCTGTGCCAACCTAGCGCCTTGTTTTACCAATACTTGCAAGATGCGTTGCTGTATGTACGGCGAGCCATGGCAGCTGATTTCAATGGTATTTTCACCCGTATAACTCTTGGGCTCCACAAACACGCTGGCCAATACCTCATCCACAATTTCTTGCCCATCCATAATTTTGCCAAAATGCAAGGTATGTGTTTTGGCTTCTTGTAGGTTTGAACCTAAAAATACTCTGCTAACAAAGTTAATGGCATCGGCTCCGCTCACGCGCACAACGCCTATTGCGCCCACTCCAGCAGGAGTAGCAAGGGCACATATGGTTACTTCAGTTTGATGGTAATTTGGGTTCAAAGTGATTCAAAGATATTTAAAATCCCATGTTTTAGAAGCAATCAATGTTTAGTAAGATCTTTTTTGGCAAATTGATTTTATATTCAAGGCAATAAAGCAAAAAAAATAGCCATCAGGTTTTAATCTGATGGCTATTATAAAAATTTAGAAGTACTATCTATTCAATCACCAATTTACGTGTGGTAGTTCCATCCAACCTTACTGTATAAATTCCTTTTGCTAAATTGGAAATTTTAACCTCATTTACCCTATTGTCTGAGAGCAATAACTTACCTTGAATATCGAAAATTTCAACAGCAACATACTCGCTAAAATAAAGCATGCCCATATTGTTTGGATTAGGATACATGCTTATCATTTTCCCTGGCTTACCTATTTCCTGAATACTATTCGCCAAGCTATCATTATCTATAATTGTTAAATCAAACTGTGAGTTAGTACCTATAGAAATATTAGCAGAAGTTCTTACAATACTGAAATTTAAGGTTTCATTATTTTCATCCAAAGTATCATTCACAATTGTTAAATTGAAACTAGCTTCTGTTGCACCATTCGCAAGGTTTATAATCAATGAATCATTGCTACTTAAGGTAGGGGTAGTACTAAAGTCCTCATTGCTTAATCCTAAGCCTTTGTTGGCTTTTAGCACAATTTGACCAGCACCACTTAAAGCTCCATTCAAGTTTATTTTCACATTAACATTGCCTGTGTCTTCTTTTGCATTAAGATTAGATAAGGCAAAATTAGCTGTGCGAACAGGTAGGGTAGTGTCGTTATCCAAAATAGTGAAAATTAAGCTGTTTGGACTAGCTAAACTGAAACCGTTAGTAGCTGATAGTATTTGATAAGTAACGGTCTCGTTCAATTCATCCTGACTATCATCAACAATATTCATATTAAAGCCAATTGTTGAATCGTTTGCATTGATGTTCAAAACCAAACTATCATTTACAAAAGCCGGACTATTGGTATAATCAGTTGAGGTAGTATTTACACCGTTAACTCTTCTCAATACTACCTTGCCATTAGTTTGTGCTTTAGGTGTGATGTTCAATTTAACCATTACTGTGCCTGCACTTTCTTGAGCGCTTTGAGTTGCTTGTGTAAATGATAAAGCAGATGGTGTTCTGTTATTTTTTACTTCAAAAACGGTTATTGTTCCACTTATTTCATTAGAAACTAATATATAGGGTTTACCGTTTGGACTGCGTTCTGGAGAAATATATAAAGTTATTTCCGGACCATTATCGCCTCCATAAGAACTTAGGTTTCTGGTATTGTTATAATCAACAAAAACTGGTAATAATGGGTTGGTAACATCATAAACCATTACACCTCCAACACGCTCCAAGCCAATGAATGCATATTGTTTTCCCCAAATATTAGCCATTGTTATGGCTTCTGGTTCTGGTCCTTTTGAATGACTTCTGCCTTTAAGTCCATTGTCTTCATGGTTGGCATTAAACACAGCTTTACTTTTTGGATGCTGTGAAGTAATCAATTCAAAGTCGCCTTTGCTATCATAAACCAATTGCTTGGTTGTAGCATTAAAGATACTAAATGAACGAGCTCCTACAGTATATAGCTCATCATAATCTCCATCTTTATCTGTATCGCCATTTAAGTTAGTTATCCTGAACCTACCCAAATTAAAGGTTTGTTTTAACCAAGCTGCATGAGGGAAAATTGTTGGATCTAAAATAGTAGCAATATTACCTACCGTTGTTCTATCTGATAATCCAGCATATTCTTTTTCATCACCTTCGTTTGCAGTTACTATAAAGCGGTCGTTGCCTACCTTGTAATTTGCAATGGCATCTGGCATATAAAATGCCTTAACTGGCCAATTAGAAAGATGTACCACAGTGCTATTATCTGAAGCATCAAAACCATTACCCATTGCGTTCATTTCTTTTACACCTAATGGCCAAATAGTAATGATACTATCTGTTACTAAACTAATTTCAGCCATTGAATTGTTTTCTTGAAGTGCAACCCAAGCTTTTGAATTATCTTCTGAGACAGTGATGTATTCTGGCTCTATGTCTTGCGATAAAGTGCTTGAGGCTTTTGTTTTGCGCACACCTGAGGCTATTAGTGCAGTTTCTACAGCATTGAAGCGAGTAAAGTTTAATGTTTTAACGTTTGATTGTGTTAAATTAGCAATGCCTCCCGAAATATCAATAATACTTACCGAACCTTCAGGATCCACTGTATAGGCATCATTTGGCTGACCTTCATCGCCAGTTAATACCTTTTTACCATCTGGGGTAAATGTAATCATATCTGGCAAAGCTCCTACGGTTACTTGTTTTAAGAAAGTACCGTTGGTATTAAAAAACACAACCGATCCATTTAACTGAGGGTTAAGGTTTGGAGAAGCTACAGCTAAAATTCCATTGTGAGCTGCTAAACTGGTTAAACCACCAT
>JBILJL010000303.1:0-3325 GCA_044377255.1 Bacteroidia bacterium | reverse complement strand
AATTGCCCACATTTTTCTTCTCAATATTTCTATTTCCAAGGGCCTCAATGGTAAAATTATTATAATACCAAATAGCCAAATTTTCCTTTTTACCATATATAGCAATTTCAAGTGTTGGGTGCATCTCCTTCAGTTTATCCAAACCAGCTTGCCTAGACTTCTTAAGGTTGTCAATGTTTTTAGAAACTTCCGAAGTAATTTTATCATTGTTACTTGCTGCCAACATGAGCAGAGAAAAATGTTCAAAATTTTGTGTCTTTTTAAAATCGGCAAAAAATGGCAAGTAGAATTCGGAATAAAATCCGCCATTTTCATTCTCCTTCATGCCATTTAATTTCTCCAACACCAAGTACAATTGCCTATTTAAAGGAAATTTGAATTTGCCTGGCACTTTAAATTTATCGTTTAATGCAACTTGGTTAGATATTAAAAAATCTAAATCCTCAAACTCATTTTTTAATACTTTGGTTTTTGCCGAACCAATAATACTAGAGCTTTTATTACACAACTTGTTAAATTCATCAATGGTAGAAATACTTCTTTCTCCGCTGGGTTGCAACAGTAAATATGTAGTAAAAGCCATAATAGCTTGAGTATATTTTTCCTCCCTTTCGGCCATAAAAGCCAATCTTAAATGAATAGAAGGGTACAGGGGAGATACCTTTAAAATGCTTTGATAAGCCTCATATGCTTTTTGCATATCGCCCATAGATTCAAATACAAGCGCCCTATTCAATAATAGGTTGAGATTGTAGGGAAAGTATTTTAAACCTTCTTCATAGGCAGCAATTGCCTCCTCATGTTTTTTTAATTCGTCTAGTGATGATCCTAATATGCTGTATTGTTGAACCTCACCAGATCCTTCGTGAAGTAGTTTTCGCGATTGTTTAACAACCTCTTCATAATTTTCTAGCTTGTAATACGAATAGGTAATTTCATATTGAGCAACAAAATAATTGGTGTCGCCTTCTGGCACTTGCGCATAAAAATCAATGGCTTCCTTATATTTCTCCTCCTTAAATGATTCATATCCTTTTTTCAATAACTCTTGCGAGTTAATAAGCTTCACATAGTCTTGTGATTTTGCAAAATGAAAGGAAAATATAATGCAAATTGTAAGAAATATTTTGCTGAAAGAAATTTCAATTTTCATAGCTAGATTTATTTCTGAAAAGGAAAACAATATTTTAATTTTTTCAAAATATAATTTTACCAAATAATAAATCTCCTAATCCCCATTCCCCAGCATCTAGGCTGAGGAATGTTCCATCAAATCAAATTCCCCAATAAATCATATTCCCCAGCCTTTAGGCTGGGGCTTGTCTCTCCAAATCTCCCCCTCTCCCCATCTCCCCATCTCCCTTCGGTCACCGAAGCATTGGCGTAGGGGACCCATCACCCCTTCTTCTTCTTCTTCTTCCCCTGCTCTTCCTTCATCTTCTCCGCTTTATAAATCGTCTGCTGCTCTGTGTCCAAAATTTCCATGATTTCCATATCGGCATTGGCCAATGATTTTTTCATGATTTCGCTGCGTTGGCTTCTAGGCGCATCTTCTGGCAATGCCATCATTTGCTTGCGGGCTTCGTCGCGGTTACGTTTCAAAATTTCATCATACATTTTGGCTTGAGGTTCAGATAGGTTCAGCTTTACTTTTAATTCTTCGGCCTTTTTCTTCATCTCTTCCCTTTTGGCTGGGTCCATTCCTGGTTTGCCTGTTTGGGCTTTGGCGGTTTGAACCAAGGTGAAAATGCATACAAGAAATGCAATGGCAATTAATCTTTTAGTCTTTTTCATATTGTTATTGTTTAATGATTTTAAGATACTGATTTGATAAATTGGTTTAATCGAACCTAAAAAAATTATTTGGTCGAACCTAAAAGTTTAAATAGTAAAAATTAATAGGTTACCCATTAACAATTCCAAAGACAAGGGACCAAAGACCAATAACCAAATAATTTATTTTTTTTAACCCTTTAAACATGATATTTTCGAGCTTGAAATGAAAGTAACATTTTTAGGAACAGGAACATCCCAAGGAGTGCCCGTAATAGCCTGTGAATGCAGTGTTTGTAGCTCCCCTGATTCTAAAGATAAACGATTGCGTTCAAGCATTATGGTTGAACAAAATGGCAAAACCATAGTGGTAGATACCGGACCAGATTTTAGAGAACAGATGTTGAGGCACCAAGTAAAACAATTGGATGCTATTTTATATACTCACGCCCACCGCGATCATTTATCTGGTTTAGACGATATACGAGGGTTCAATTTTAAGATGAAACGTGCCATCGATGTGTATTGCGAAAAGAACGTAGAGGCAGCTATTAGAAAAGAATTCTTTTATGCCTTTGAAGAGCCCAAGTATCCTGGCGTTCCCGAAATGAATTTACACCAAATTACCCTTGAGCCGTTTCAAGTTTTGGGCATTCCAATTATACCCATTCAAGTTTTTCACCACCGCATGAAGGTACTGGGTTTTAGGTTTGGCGATTTTGTTTACATTACCGATGCCAATAGAATTGAACCTGAAGAATTAGAGAAAATGAAAGGCTGCAAAGTATTGGTGCTAAATGCCCTCAGAAGGGAAGAGCATATTTCGCATTTTACCTTAAAGGAAGCCGTTGATTTAGTAAATTTATTGAATCCCGAAGCTGCTTATTTTACACATATTAGTCACCAATTGGGTTTACACCAGGAGGTTGAAGATGAATTGCCTGCGCATATTCACTTGGCTTATGATGGATTGGAATTGCATTTTTAATGAAATCGCTACACCAGCACCTATTCCTTTTTCCTTTGTTATCAAATGCCCTGGATGAGCTGCTATTGGGCTATGCGCTAAAAGATGCCTACCGCAATCAAGCAGCAGATGAATTGAATTTGGTTTTTGAAAAAGGTCGGGAGCTTTTAAGTATGCAACTCAATACTTCCTGCAAAACTGCTTTGTTTTTCTTTTATGAATATCCATTAGAAAGAACAGGCTCCGTGTTTCCTTTGTTCAAGGAATTAGTTGGCAATCCCATCCTTCAAGTGCAGGCGCATGCCTTCAATCGTTCCTTTCAAATAAATTTTGGTTCGAACCAAACCCTTGTTTTTAAGTTATACGGACCGCTCAGCAATGTGCTTTATTATGAGGGCGAAAAAGTTGTTAACCTATTTAGGCCAGCCATAGAAAATGATTGGCATTTGCCTATTGAAGGCTTTAACCAAGCTTCAAGCGATACGGCTTTGCCAAAGTTTGAGGGGGTATTTTATGTGAGCGAATCTAGTGAGGGCTTTTGCCTTAGCTTTGAAAAACCAAATGGAAAAATAATATTGGAAACGG
>JBILJL010000301.1:0-3349 GCA_044377255.1 Bacteroidia bacterium | reverse complement strand
CAAACAAAAGGCCCATTGCAAAATTTCAATTGAAACTTGCAATGGGCCAATTCATTGATTAATTTTTTTTATTCTTTGATTAGCTTTATTTGCTTGTAACCAATGTTGGTATTCAACCTCAAAAGATATACGCCAGTATTTACATCTAATGTCTTAAAGGTGTAATGCTTGTTTTGTTGACCATTTATTGGAATTAATATTCCCATTGATTTTCCATCTAAGGCAAAAAGTTCTGCATTTATAAGCTCTTGTTCTTGGTCAAGTGCAACAGTAAAATGGTTGTTTACTGGATTAGGATAAACTTGCATAGGTGTTGTTGTTTCGTCTGTTTTTTCCACTCTCTTAACTTCCAAATAGCTCAATTTTCCATCTATGTCGGTTTGAACCAATTGATAATACCAAAGGGACTTATTTAAAAAGATATTTTTATCTAAGTATTCATACTTAATTAGTTTTTGACTATTTCCATTTCCTTCTACAAAAGCTATAGGTTCAAAATCAACTCCATTTATTGAACGATCAATCCTAAATCCTTTGTTGTTAATTTCAGAACTGGTTTGCCAAACCAAGTAGGCATCATCATTTAATGCGCTTGCTTCAAATAGGTTCATGCGCACTGGTAACGGATTACTTGGAATTTCATCGCAACCCATGTATGGCTTTCTTACATCTCTTGGTTCATTGTCTATGTCGTTGCCAAATGCTGCCCTAGGCAATGCCGTAAGTGCAGTATCTCCAATGGAACTTCCGGTTAATTTGAGGTTGATAGGAGATGTAAAAAAAACTTGTTTGCTCCGCGATTGTGAATTAGTGCTGCTGGCAATTGCAAAGCTTGGCAATGTTGTATAATCTGTTCCATTGATATTTGCTAATACACCATTGGTGCCATTGGTAAAAAGCAAATTATTATTCATTCTAGGATTAGTGCCTAAAAAGAAGTGAACCGCATGGTGTATGCCCAAGCCTGAAGTTAAATTTGATCGGGTATTTATAAAAATATTGTTATAAACAGAATCTGTAATATCTCCTACTTCAGAATAGTAGGCCATTGTTTTATTGGCAGTTAATGTACCTGAAACATTACTTCCAGTAATATTTACTGTGTTAAAAAATACCTTGGAGGTTCCGCTTGTTTTTGTGATTCCAATAAACCTCTGAGGCAAGGTGATGCTACTGCCAGAACTATCAGTTCCAAGACTTATTTGGTTGTTGTGTATGCTGTTGGTTCCAGAAATATAGATTCCTCTTTGAATACAATCATTGTAACTCGTATTATAAATTGCATATATTTTATTCCTACTTAGGTTGATGTTTGAGTTGCTTCCCGCCCAAACATAAATGCCAGTTGCCCCGCCACCAGGGTTGGTAGTTCCAACTAGGTTATAGATGGTGTTATTTTCAATTGACCTTGTAAAATCTGAAAAGGAAAGGATACCATAAAGGAAATATTGTAAATTATTTACTGAAGTTGGGATGGATGGAGAGTGGAATAAATTACGAATGACATTGTTGGATATATCACATCTATAATTTCCAGCAAATCTAATAGCTGCCACTTCAAAACTATTGTGTCTGGTGTAAACTAAATTTGAAATAGAGTTATTACTTATAAAAGAATATCCATTTGGAAAGTTTGGATAAATATTGATGCCATATAGGTGTCCTACACAATTTTGAGTAATGCTTCCAGCTCGGGTATTCGAACCTATAAGGTTGTTTGTTATAAAATGAATGCCAGATTGACCATCTACTTGGATGCAATTGAATTCTAGATTACCTCCACCAATAGTTTGGATTGCAACAATTTTATTGTTTTGAACCCAAAATGTATCTAAGCTAATGGTGCCTAATCCACCACCTACATAAAGTCCGGTGAATTTTGCATTTGCAAAAGTTGACGCGTAACTGATTTGAATACTAGAATTTCCCGTATCATTTCCAATAACATTGTTACTTAAATTTACCTTACCACTTCTTATAGAAACAAAAGCATGGAGATTGCTTGCAGAGATAGAATTGATTTGAATTTTTCTAAATACATTTCCCTGTATATTAGTCCTTGAGTCTGTTCCACCTTGGTATTGTAGTAGTGTGAAAATTCCTGAACCAGCGCCATCAAGGATTGTGTTGCCTCCACCACAATAGGCAGTTGTGCCGCCAAAATAATTATTTGAAATTTCGCTAGGACCTTCGGCTTCATTGTAGTTAATAAAGTAAAAAGGAATGGTGGATGTATTGGTTGCTGTTCTATAAAAGCTGTTACCCACAATGTTAAATTTGTTATTTTCTCCAAAAATTCCAATACCATTTCTGGCGGTATTATAGATTTCATTATTAGAAATAATATTCCCTTCACTCATGCCTGGGCCGCTTGTTCCTTCAGCACTAACTCCATTTGATGGCCATGAATTTGTTAAAGGACCAATGAGGCAACTATCTATCCAATTGCTGTCGTTACCATTCATTAGTCTATTGCCAAATCTTACAATTCCTTCACTGTTTCCTAATGATTCTGAATATAACCTACAATTACGTATGTGGTTACTGCTTGCATCCGAAGTAAGAATTACAGCTGGACCACTAATACTTGATCTAATAATGATGTTTCTTCCCGCTTGAGTATTGGTATCAGCGCCATTGATGTATATGTGTTTAGTTCCATTTAACACAATAGCTGAAGAAGATCCAGCATTGTTAATAGTAGCCGTAATTCCAGGTTGGACCCTGATTTGAACATGGTTAGTTAAGTTCACTCCAGTAATGTTTCCATTAAACTGAATAGGGAAAGTTTCTGCAGGATTGGTGTAATTTGCTTGCGTTAAAACTAGGGTTACTTTAGCACTAACACCTCTAATGTTTAAATCATTTACTGCAGCCGTTAAGGTAGAATATACTTGGCCTGAACCAACTCTATATACACCTGCCATTGGCGGATTTACAACGCGGTACCTAAATGGAAATGTTGGTGCACTTATGATAGTAGAAACTGAAGATGCTGATACCCCAATACTAGGAAGCGTGGCAGTATTTAAGGAGCTATCTTGTGCTATAAAAAAGTAAAATATAGAATCTCCAGCAACAGGTATTGAGGTAAGTAAATTGTAGTCAATGCTTGCATTGTACGGACTATTATTGCCAGATAGTTCAACCCATTTCCATCCATTGAAGCTGCTGTTGTTTGCGCCAAATACATTGTTGTCTGTTTTTTTTCTGAAGTAAATTCTAGGTCTTTTAAGTGGCCCTAAATCTATTCCGCTACTGGTGTCTGTTACTTGAACAGTTGGCAAATTTACTATAGGAGTTTCGCCGATGTTTGATAATTGGGTATAAGCTCCAAAAACAGGAGAAA
>JBILJL010000300.1:0-3354 GCA_044377255.1 Bacteroidia bacterium | reverse complement strand
ATAATAAAAAAAAGAGAATTTAATTATGGTTCAGCTGTTGATGGCCTTCGTCAAATTCTTTGGGGGTTATTCAAAAAAATTGTAATTGCAGATAATTGCGCTGAATACGCAAACATGATTTTCAATAATTCAGCTGATTATAATGGAAGTACACTTTTCTTGGGAGCATTGTTTTTTACATTCCAAATTTATGGTGATTTTTCAGGCTATTCTGATATTGCTCTTGGCACTGCAAGGCTTTTTGGAATTGAGTTATTGAGGAATTTTGCCTACCCTTATTTTTCTAGAGATATTGCAGAGTTTTGGCGTAGATGGCACATATCACTTTCATCTTGGTTCAGAGATTATTTGTATATACCTCTTGGAGGCTCAAAATTTGGTAAGCGTAAAGCTGTCAGAAATACTTTTATCATCTTCATAGTTAGTGGGTTTTGGCACGGGGCAAATTGGACCTTTATTTTTTGGGGCTTACTCAATGCTTTGTTTATTTTACCTTCAATTTTAGCAAATAAAAATCGCCTCAATATTGAAATAGTTGCCAAAGGTAAACACCTGCCAACATGGAAAGAGTTTTTCTCCATAGCTATAACCTTTCTTATTACTGTTTTTGCTTGGATCTTTTTTAGAGCCAATTCATTAACACATGCTTTTAATTACATCTCAGGAATTTTTTCAAGTTCATTCTTCTCCATTCCTGTTTTTAATGAAAGATTTCTGGCCTTGCAAACCTTTGGATTGATTTTTATTTTCATGGCAATTGAATGGCTTGGTAGAGAAAATCCATACGCATTAGCTAACCTAGGTTTAAAATGGCATGTTGTTTTAAGATTTTCGGTGTATTATTTAATTATTTTTTCGCTCTATTGGTATAGCGGAAAAGAGCAGCAATTTATTTATTTTCAATTTTAGAATTATTTAATGCGCGCATTTTTAAAAAGGCTTGCTGTTTTCTTTATCCCTTTAATAGGTTTTGTATTCTTGTATGAAATGTTTTTAACAACTATTACAACTAGCTTTACAGTAAAAAGAGACCTAATTGAAAAAAATTTAGATTCAACGGAGCTCGTTGTATTGGGAACTTCTAAAACCTTCGCCGGAATTAATCCAAGTTACTTAGATTATTTTACCATTAATTTAGCCAATAATTCTCAATCGAGTTATTATGATTTTAAGCTCCTAGAGAAATATATAGATAAACTACCAAAGCTTAAAGTTATTGTATGTGAAGTTAACTTCTTTTCTTTTGAATACAATTTGGATAATGGACCTGAATCATGGAGAAATACCTATTATTCTCACACCTTTAAAATAAACCCACAATCAAAAGAATTGCATTTTTACGAAAAGTTCCTACTTTATAATTATAAGCCTAAAGATATTTTATTGCACATAAACACCAAAGAAGAATACAATTCATATTTCGATAACAGGGGATGGGGTCGAAACGAAATTAGGGAGTCATTGCCTATAAAAGAATTTGCAATAAAGAGGTACCTTCATTTGCGCAGAAATTATATGCATGAAAATGATTTGAACAATAACATCAAACTATTTGAATCATTTATTGAAAATTTGAATAAAAAAAATATAAGAATCGTTTTTGTTCAAATGCCCGTTAGTCCATTACTTACCAGAATTATTGATCCAAAAATATTGGAGAAAAATAAAAATATAATGGGTGGTTTTAAGTTGAAATACAAGAACCTAATATATTTAGATTATTTAAACGACCATAGATTCCCTAATTCGTCTTTTATTGATACTGACCATTTAAATTATGTTTCGGCTAATAAATTTTCGACCATCATCAATGATACTCTTTTTAAACTTAATTAAAAGTTACTGTATCAATAGTAATTTCGCAAATGATTAGCAATCTTAAAAAATTAGTTCTTTCAAAGCTTAATTTGTCTAACGAAAGGTCTGCAAGAGCAAGTAAAAATGTTGTAGTTGCTTTTATCAGCATGGCCATTACCCTTGTTATTAGTTTTATCATGGTGCCTTTAACGCTAGGATTTATTGGTAAAGTAGAATATGGTATCTGGCTAACATTGTCTTCAATTGTAGCTTGGTTTTCTTATTTTGATGTAGGATTAGGAAATGGCTTAAGAAATAAACTAGCTGAAGCATTAGCAAAGAACGACAAAGAGACGTCTAAAATTTATATCAGTTCATCCTATGCCCTCATTTCAATAATTGCTGGATTGATGTTCATTGGATTTTTGCTTTTTGCAAACAATGTATCCTGGAACAATATTTTAAATACCGATAGCATACCTAACTCAGAATTATTTAAGATTGTTTCTACTGTTTTCTTTTTCTTTTGTATGGGTTTCAGCATGAAAACATTGTCTTCTATTTTGCAAGCAATGCAACTTTATGCATTGAATGATATTATTGGAATTGTAACACAATTACTGGGTTTATCAGGAATTTACTATTTAATTAATTACTCCGACAGTTCTTTATTTTTACTTTGTCTTATTTATGGCAGTCAAAATGCAATTGTTCTGCTATTTGCAAGTTTTATATTGTTTGCAACTAAACTAAAAGAGTATAGACCTCAATTTAAATACATTAGCCTAAAAAAGAGTTTACCATTATTGAACCTAGGTGGTTGGTTTTTTCTTAACCAAATTTTATACATGGTTACCACGCAATCATCTTTGTTTATTGTGGTGCAATTATTTGGACCAGGAGATGTTACTGAATTTAATTTGGCCAAAAGATACATGGCCCTGGTTTCAATGGTTTTTATGATGGTTCTTACTCCATTTTTAGCAGCATTTACAGAAGCTTATACCAAACAAGATTTTACTTGGATAAGAAAAACAATGAGGCTCATTACTTGGATTTGGTTCGGAACAATTCTATTTACCTTAGCTTTAATTATTGGTTATAGAGTTTTTTTCAATATTTGGGTTGGAGGCTCTGTAATGCCTGCATTTTATTTAATAGTTTTAATGGGCTTTCAGGGAATTGCAGAAACCTTGACTGCTGCCTACACACTATTCTTAAATGGAATAGGAAAAATCAGGTTGCAATTTTTCACACTAAGCATTAGTGCTATTTTATTTATACCTATGGTTTTGTTATTTAATTATTTTGGTTTTGGTTTAAATAGTTTGATTTTACCTGCAATTATTTTTGCAAGTTTTAGTGCCATGTTGTTTAAATATCAGTATGAAAAAGTACTAAAGGGATACGCTGTAGGAATTTGGAATAAATAATATGAATACACCAAAAATTGTTGAATTACCAAAGTTTTTAGATCCCAGAGGGAATTTATCTTTTATTGAAGATGAAAATCAAATTCCTTTTAAAATAGAACGTACTTATTGGATTTATGATGTG
>JBILJL010000299.1:0-3377 GCA_044377255.1 Bacteroidia bacterium | reverse complement strand
AAGCACCAAGTATATGGTTTTATAGGCACCACATTGGTGCACGGAATCTTGTTTGCCATTTTATTTTTGGTGGTTATGTATCCGCCAAATCCTCCGTTGGAATACCAAGGCATACAAATGAGTTTGGGTGAAGAAAACATGGGAGGTCATAATAACTCGCCAACTCCAGACCCTACTCCTACCGAGCAATATGTTCCTATTAGTGAGCAAACAGAAGAAACACCTTTAACTTCTGATGAAGCAGAAAGTGTTGAGATAAAAGAAAAAACCAAAACCAAACCTGTAGAAAAGGCTGAACCAAAACCTGTAGTTGAACAAAAGAAACCACAATTGGAATTGCCTAAAAAAGTTAACCAACAAGCGTTGTTTACCAAAAAGAATAAAAGCAACGATGGCGGATATGGCGATGGCCAAAACCCAGGAAATGAAGGTGAACCAGATGGCAACCCAGATGGCGACAAAGACGGACGTGGAAAAGGCAATAGCGGATTTGGAACTGGAGAAACTGGTCCTGATGGTATTTCATTTGATTTAGCAGGAAGAAAGGTAAAACAATTACCAAATATAGAAGACAATTCTAAATCAGTAGGTAAAGTAGTAGTTAGAATTACAGTAAACCGCGATGGTAATGTTATAAAAGCGGTACCTGGACAAGTTGGTAGCACCACCACTGAAACAGCTTTACTAAACAAAGCCAAAGAGGGTGCACTCAAAACCAAATTCTCTTCAAGAGACGATGGTCCGGATGAACAATACGGAACAATGACGATTATTTTTAGGTTTAAACCGTAGGAATGCTCCTGGCATCTAGCTACTGGCTTCTGGCATCTAGCTTCTTGCTCCCAAAGTATCTATAATGTAATTAACAGGTCACTGAGCATCTAGTCGCCGGTCACTGAGCTTGTCGAAGTGCGGTCACTGAGCATCCAGCCATCGGTCACTGAGCTTGTCGAAGTGGCATCCGGGATAGGAGAATTTGCCTTATAGCGTAATCGTTATTTCCATTGAACAGGGCTTCGACAAGCTCAGCCACCGTTCATTCGACAAGCTCAGCCACCGGGCAATTCGATTAAGCTGAATTATGATTCTTTTAGCTATTACTTTATTAGTGTTTGGTTCAAACCGAAAGATGCTTTAGGAGAAAAATATTGTTAATTATTATTAATCATTTTTAAATTCGATTTCCTAGGCTAATTTCGCTGTTACCAATCATTTATTATTGGCTAAAACTTGCATGGCAACTTACCAAGAAACATTAGATTATTTATTTAGCCAATTGCCAATGTTTACAAGGATTGGCAGTGCTGCTTATAAAAATGATTTGGACAATACCCTTGCACTTTGTAAAGCATTGGATAACCCCGAAAGAAAATTCAAGACCATTCATATTGCCGGCACCAATGGCAAAGGATCTTGCAGCCACATGTTAGCTTCTATTTTGCAAGAGGCAGGATACAAAACCGGCCTTTATACCTCACCGCATTTAAAAGATTTTAGGGAGCGAATTAAGATCAATGGTGAAATGATTTCTCAGGAAAATGTGATTAAATTTGTGGCTGAACACAAAGCACTTTTTGAAACGGTGAATCCATCATTTTTTGAAATGACAGTGGCGCTGTGTTTCGATTATTTTGCAGAGGAAAAAGTTGATATTGCCATTATAGAAACAGGGCTTGGAGGCAGATTAGATTCAACCAATATCATAAAACCCTTATTGAGTATCATTAGCAACATAGGCTTGGATCATACCGATTTATTGGGAGATACTTTACCTAAAATTGCCAGTGAAAAAGCTGGAATTATCAAACCCAAAACACCTGTAATTATAGGCGAATACCAACCAGAAACGTTTCCGATTTTTATGGAAAAAGCAAGAGTAGAAGATAGTCCCATATTCTTGTCGAACCAAAAGGTAAATATCCTTTATTTTAAAAGCTCGTTAATTCATGCGGCCTTTGATGTGCAATTTCAGTTTGGCGAGTTGTGGAAGAATGTGTTTTGCGACATGAATGGAATTTATCAGCAAAAAAATATTGGTACGGTATTGTCGGCGCTAGAACCCATTAGGCTTGCAGGGTTTAAGATTACTGAGCGCGATACCAGAGAAGGCTTATTGCATGTAAAGAAGAATACAGGATTAATGGGTAGGTGGCAAATGTTAAGTACCCAACCTTTAACCATTTGCGATACCGGACATAACGAACATGGCATTGCCTATATCATAAAACAAATTGCCGATCAAAAATACACTAACTTACACATGGTTATTGGCATGGTAAAAGACAAGGACATTGATAAGGTTTTAGCTATGTTACCAAAAAAGGCAATCTACTATTTTACCAAAGCCAACTTACCTAGAGCACTTGATGAAAAGGAACTACAAAGCAAAGCTATAACATTTGGTTTGCAGGGTAAAACTTATGCAACCGTAACTGAGGCTAGAGATGCAGCCAAGTTAGCTGCCCAAAAAGACGACATGATTTTTATTGGCGGAAGCACTTTTGTGGTTGGTGAAGCTATTTAGGCTTATTATTCAAAATTGCCTTAGCTATCTTTTTAATAAAGGGAGGACCGCCATAAACAAAGCCAGTATATACTTGAACCAAGCTAGCACCTGCATTTGTTTTTTCGAGCGCACTTGCTTCATTGTGTATGCCACCAACTCCAATAATAGGAATGCTACCTTTTGATTTTTGAGCAATGTATGTCACTACTTCTGTGGATCTGCTTTGCAAAACTTTGCCACTTAAGCCGCCAGAACCAATAGAGGCAACCTCATCGGCAGGCGTAATTAAGCCAGATCTTGAAATGGTTGTATTAGTGGCAACTAATCCATCAATGCCACTTTCTTTTACAATCTCTACCACATCATCAATTTGTGAATTGGTTAAATCTGGAGCAATTTTTAATAAAATAGGTTTTTGAAGTTCTCCTTCATTTACCTTATTTTTTCTTTGTACATTGAGCCTATTCAATATCTCCAATAGCGGCTTTTTATCTTGTAATTCGCGGAGGTTTGGGGTATTTGGTGAGCTTACATTCACCACAAAATAATCTACTACAGGGTACAGTTTATCAAAACAGATAGCATAATCTTCTACAGCCAATTCGTTGGGAGTAACTTTATTTTTGCCAATATTTCCGCCTACAATCAGTCCTTTAGGACGGTTCTTTAGGCGTTGAACCACTACTTCTACCCCATCATTGTTGAAACCCATTCTATTAATGAGGCATTCATCTTGCTTTAAACGAAACAAGCGAGGTAAATCATTTCCTGCTTGAGCCTTTGGGGTTACGGTGCCAATTTCAATAAAGCCAAAACCCAAGGCTTCCAATTCGCTCAGGTATTCGGCATTTTTATCCAAACCAGCGGCAAG
>JBILJL010000298.1:0-3385 GCA_044377255.1 Bacteroidia bacterium | reverse complement strand
GCGATACAAAAATATAGCGATGGTTCAAGCAGTATTGATACCTGTAATCCCACTAAATATAATTTGTCAAAAGATTTCCCCTATGTAGAACAAACAAAGGTAAATGCAGATAAAAACACTGCACAATGGAATCTATCCAAAATTACCATGCCTTCTGGGGGCACTGTGGAGATGGAGTATGAAAGTGATGATTATGCTTATGTTCAAAATAAAAAAGCCATGCAAATGTATAGGCTGCTTGGTTTTGCAAAGAGTCAATCAGATGATCCTGGAGATAAATTATATGATAATGGAGGAAAAATTATTAATAATTTCATGTTTGTTGAAGTTCCCTCACAGGCAAAGGTTACAGATATTATACGTGATTTCCCTAATATCCAATTTAATGTCCTTACAAGTATAGATGGAACCGATGAAAACGCTGAGAATATTCGGGGTTATGCAGATATTGTCAATGTAGGGGAACTCTCAAGTAATGGAAGTACAAAAACGATTTGGATAGAATTAAAGAAAATAAAGTTAAATGATACTGGCCTAAAAGATATTCATCCTATTGCAGGCGCGGCTTTTAATTTCCTTAGGTTAAATCTCCCCCAAATTGTGAATCCTGAATCAGATAATATTAAAGGGAGTCAAGATAATGTTTTGAATTTGGCCAAAACCTTAGTAGGATTGGTTGGTAAAATGGTTGAAATGTTAAAAGGCCAGGATACAAAACTAGCAAACAAAGGACTTTGTTCCATTGTATATCCTGCTCAGTCTTGGGTTCGACTTTCTAACTTTACTGGATATAAATTTGGTGGTGGAAGCAGGGTAAAGCGGATTATTTCAGGAGATAATTGGGGTACGATGGAAGGCAGTGGTTTAAGTTATCGAAATAATAAATATACCCAAGAGTTTACATATACAACAAAGGATGGTCAAAATGAGGATGGATCTGATAAAATAATATCTAGTGGCGTTGCCTCATGGGAACCACCACCAGCTGGGGATGAAAATCCATTTAGGCAATTAGATAATAGGTATCAAAATAAAAAGACCTTCGTGCCAGATCCTGAGTATTTCTCAGAATGGCCACAAGGAGAATCATACGCTCCGTCGGCAATGGTGGGTTACAGCATGGTAACTGTTAAAAATACTAATGGTGCATTTTCATCGAGCGAATTTACCAGAAATGGAACAGGTAAAGTGGTAAATGAATTTTATACAGCTAGGGATTATCCAACCATTTTTGATAAAACGCAAGTGCAAATTGATGCTGGCAGAAACAGTTTAATTTGGACTATGTTGTTTATTAGTTCTGAAAAATCCACCTCAATGGCTCAAAATTTTGTGATAGAATTAAATGATATGCATGGTAAACCAAAATCGATAATGAAATTTAGCCAAGCGGAGATAAATAGTAATGATCCTTCACATGCCTATTCAGGAACAAGGTATGAATATTTTGACGAACCACATGAAAATGGTCGAAGGCTCAAAAACGAGGTTAATGTAGTTGAAAAAGACGGAATAATTAAAAAGGGTGTCATCGGACAAGAATCAGAAATAGTTGTAGATACTCGCCAATTTAACTCCAAGTCATTTTCTGGAGGAATTGAATTGAATCTTGATGTTACTGCGATACCACTTATAGCAGGGCTTACAGGAATACCAAACCTTACCATGGAAGATACCTGGTTTCAAAGTGGAGTTTCCGTTAAGGTTACAAACAAATATGGAATTATCAAACGTATTTCAACTTTTGAAAATGGTGCTAAACTAAATGCAGAAAATACAGTTTTCGATGCTTTAACGGGAGAGGTTGTTGTTTCAAAAGTTCAGAATGAGTTTGAGGATTACCATTATAATTCAACCTATCCAGCCCATTGGGTTTATGAAGGTATGGGCCCAGCTTCAATTAATCAAGGAGCGATATTGAAGCTTGCGAATGCCAGCGGATATCTAAAAGTAAACTATCTAAAATCAAATGTAAGTCCTGAGTTATTTTTATACCATGGAGACCAAATACAGGTTCTTAGTTCAAATGCCAAATTGTGGGTATATAAATTAAATGCTAGTGTTTGGGTATTGATGGATGCAAATGGGTCTTATGTCGAACCTTTCGATGGAGATGTTAAGGTAATTCGCTCTGGCAGGGCAAATATGCCAACCACTCCTGTGGCCAAATTTGAACAATTGCAAGATCCTGCTTTAACCCAAACATTGATCAATACCACAAAAGTAATTAATGCGAGTGTTCAGGAATTTGATAGTACATCAAAGATTCAAAATAATTTCACACCACCGATTATTACAAAATGTCTTGCTGATGAAGCACACAATTTGTTGAATTATTTATTTATAAACAGGTATTTTACGCCTGAAAAACTTGACACTCTAGGAGTTTATTGGGCCAATGGAAGGTACATAAGCTTTAATCCAGATACACTTCCTTCCTGGGATCATTTAAAAAACTCTGAGTACTGTAAGTTGATGAAAAAACTCCATCCTGGTGAGATATGCCGAATTAAGTTATTTGGTAATAAATATATTGGAGAATCTCAAACACAATATTCGTTTGGTTTTATGTTTGACCCAATTGATTATCAAAGTGGCTGCACCAATTATAAGTTTAGCATGGAATCTAATGGGTATACCCAATTACCTGATGCAGGAAGAAATAAATCTTATCCTTTGAATTCTCAAGCCTGTCCTCCTTCTCAACAATTCCCAAATTATTGTGCTAATGATTATTCTACATCTATTGATCCATATTTACCTTTTGATGGTGTAATTAGCAGTGGATTTGGAGCAAATTATTCCTGTGATTGCACCCCTACATATAATAGCGGTAATATTTCAGAAGACCCAAGCACAGGGATATGTTTTTCAGGGAGTTTAAGCCATTATGCCTCTAAGAATGGGTATTCAAATTTATCTAACTTGCCAAAACCTTACTCGAATTTTTGCCAAGATTGTCGTGGACGAGGAATGTTAAAACAAATTTTCACCTGTAATCCATATTATGCTAAATTTGTTCGCAATGTGATTTTTTATGTTACATCCCAATACAAGGAGACCAATAAATGTACTCAAAATCCTGTTGTTGTTTCAATAAATCCGTTTAATAATGGATTGCAAAATAATTGGAAACCAAAAAGAAGTTGGGCCTATGTTGCAAAAAGGATACCGAATTCAGCTTCGACAAATGTTCGGGTTGACGGTACTATTGATGGGTTTACCAACTTCTGGCAACAAAGTCCAACAGCACAAAGGCCAATTAAGCAGCCCAATCAAAATTGGGTAAGTACCAATGAGGTAACAAAATACCATCCAGCAGGTGGCCAAATTGAATCCAAAAATGCATTGGGAATATTATCAAGTACCATATACGGATATAACA
>JBILJL010000297.1:0-3394 GCA_044377255.1 Bacteroidia bacterium | reverse complement strand
GGTGATTGTGTCGGATTTAAGAGTCAATTTTTTGCTTTTGGTGCATTTATTTGAATATAAACCAAAATGGCTGTAAGTCACGTTATATATGCCAGTTCGAAGGTTTTGCATTGTTAAAATATTTTAATTACCACCTCATCGTATTGATATAGACAAAATAAGCTTTATTTTTTTCTAAGAAGAAAAAATGGTCATAGTTAGGTTTGAAATAATAGAATTTCTGGAATACTGTTTGCTTTTAACTAGATCAAATTTCTTACTAAATGGCATAATTATAAAACACCTTTTCATTTTATAGCTATTGATAGTTTTCCAACTATTTAAATCTAATGATAAAATAAAAAATCATTAAAGGTACAACCATTAATACAAGTAGGAGTATATTATAATTTCATTTTTTTGGGCTTCCATAATTACAACACGGTTGGAACCAAAATCAAAATTATTATTCTCCCAATAATTCACCTTTAATGGTGTATTTATTAAGGTAAATCTACCCCATTGCGTTTTTAATGTCATTTTATCAAACTCAAAATCAACTGACTCTTGTTTTCCCCGAATATTTCTAAATTTTAAATCATAATAATTATACTCATTAATATTTAGAAATTTTTCCTTGAGTTGACCACTTTTTTCAATGTTCCAAAGTTTCAATTTAAAGGAGTAGTCTGGGTTTTGAATATAATCAGATTCTAAGTGTATGCTAAAACTAGAATAGGTGCTTTTGCAAATTATTTTATTGCCAAAATACCTTCTGTTTGAAATGCTGGGAACTACCAATTTATTTTTAAAATTCCCTTTTAAATCAATAATTTCAATATCTTCACCTGTTTTAATAAGGTAAATAAGTGAATCTAAAATATAAAGGTCAATTAATTTTGAATTTTTTTTCACTTGAGATTTAGGAAGTGATATAATAGATTTCAGCCCACTATTTAAATTAATACATTTAATATTATTATGGAAAGGGTCAGTGATTAAAACTATTTCTCCAAATAAATAAACTGAACTAGGACCTATTATTAGACCATCCTCCTTAGAAGTAAAATAACCAAAACTGGTGTCATTCTTGTTGTCTACTTTATATTTAAAAATACTGTACTCTTTTTTTAATTTTTCGTGGTTTTTACCAAAATCTGATTGGGAAACACAGTACACGGTAAACAATACCGAAAAAATCAATAATATTATTCTCATATTTAAACTGGTAATTGTTAGCTTTTTAACTCATCAGGTGCTTCAAAATCAGCATCGCTATCAGGCCCAGGCGCAACAAATTTAGCATCATTTTTATTAAATTTAGCCTCAGATTTTGTTTCCAAATCTTTAGGTTTTTTACCAAAACTAGGTGAGTTTTTAAATTTGGTTGTTTCTGGTTTTCTCATTAAAATACTAATAAGACTTGGGCCTTTATATTCATCTTCCTCTCCTTCTGTATCCCATTCAAATGCTTCTCTTAATTCAAATCCAGGCATTCCTCCATCAGCAAGTAAAACAGATTGTTCCATTGTACCATTTGAGGAAGTGGCATGAATTACTTTATACCCGATTATATTATTTTTTTTATCCCTAATTACTTCTGATATAATTCCAATATGATCATATTTTCCATTTGGCCCTTTATGGTCCGACCTTCCAGATTTGAATGTTAGAAAGTTACCGACCGTGGCGTTGTTAATGTTGATTTTCCTAGAATTTCCAGCAATTACTGCAACGCCATTTGTGCAACCATCAATTCCGTTTCCGCTTTTTAGACCTTTTATACCAGCGCTTCTTGCTGATTTTTCAGCCAATGAAGAGCAATCTAATTCGCTGTATGGCGTTCCAATTTGGGCTTTTGCAGTGTTCACTGCTGTTATCCTTTCCTTTTCAGTTTCACCAAATTGGTCAATCCACACAATTGGGTTATCAAGAAATGCTTTATATGGCGACCAATCGGGTTGTTTAACTGCAAGAGGGTCTATGCTAAACCATTTTCCAAGTCTTGCATCATAAATTCTAGCTCCAAAATCATATGCATTTCCAACTCCCGCCACCTCATCATCACGCTCTTGCCCATTGAAGGAGAAGCTATAAGCATAAAAACACTTCAAAAATGGTAAAATTACTTAATGGTAAAGAACTACTTTGCACATGGTTTAACTGATGTTTCTGTTTTGATGTTTTTAAAGTATTCTAAAATTTCTGATTTGGACATTTTTGATAGCTTTTCGCTCAATTTGTCTCGTTGTTGACGCATGAATTTTACTGCGTCAAATTGTTTTTCAGTTGTCTTCATATTTTTCAAATTCTCTTGGTGAACGAATTTCTAATTGTTTGTAACCGTTTTTAATATTAATTGAATTGTAGCCTCTAATTCTTTGAATGTTTACTATATGTTTAAAGTTCCAACTAACTAAAAAGTCAGCACGATTTATTGTAGCAATAGCAATATGTAAGCAGTCTGCAAAACTGGTTTGACCAACAACCTTTTCCGAAATGTATTCAGAGGCAAGGTCGATAGCCTCTGATGTAGTTTCAAGAAATTCGGTATTGTCAATCTTTATGCCTTTTACAAGGTCTCGTACATTTTGAGGTGCTGTTGATAATTCGTCTTGAGTTACACTTGAAAACAACAAAGTAAATTCGTTGTTCTTAAGTCTGTCGAACAAAGGAATGGTATGTTCGGAAAACTCTTCATCAAAATAACCTCCAAAAACAGAAGTGTCAATATAGATTCGTTGCTTCATAGGACCAAATTTACAAAAAAAAATTGACTGTTTTATGTGCCAACTATTTTGGTATTATAACACATACTCAATTACTAAAGTGAAATTCTGTTTTGGGCAAATTCCCTACCCCCAAGGATATTTATCTTAAATTAAATTCACTCTTAAATTTTGTTGCTCACTTGTTGCTTAAAATTGTTGAGCAACAAATGCGCAACAAAAAGTGTACAAAACGCCATTCTATCGAAAATTGTAAAATGCCCCAAAACACAAAAACCTTTGCTACTAAAGGTTTTCACAGTTTTATTCTAATGTTTAAATTTACTTTTCCGGGATTACAACCATTAACCATTTAAGTTACTCTCAGCCAGAAGCTAGCAGCTAAAGGCCAACAGCCAAAAGCTACTTTCCGATACAAAACTTCGAAAAAATATTCTCCAACAAGTCGTCTGTACTTACATCTCCAATAATCTCCGATAAATGATAAATGGACTTGCGGATGTCGAAGGCCAGGAGCTCGCCGCTGCGACCTTGATCTATGCTGAATAATACGCATTCTAGTGATTCGCCGGCTAAGCTCAATGCTTGGAAATGCCTGATATTGGTGATGATTACATCGTTGTTTATTTGGTCTTTGTCTATTACTTGCCGCAACCTGGTTTTAATCGCTTGTATCGCAGTTTGCT
>JBILJL010000295.1:0-3402 GCA_044377255.1 Bacteroidia bacterium | reverse complement strand
TTTGGTTCTTGCTGCTGCTGCGGCCAAAATCATAGAGGAGGCTGAGTCTAAAAACTCTTTTCTGTAATGTTCGCCCATGCCAAAAACATGCAACCCAGCTTTGTCGGCCGCTTCAATCCTCTCAATCAGCTCACTCATTGCTTGGGAGTCGCTAATCCCCAATTTGCTTGGCTTAGCAGCAAAACTATCAATTCCTATTTCTATCATTTTGTATGAATAGCAACAATTTTAATAATAATTTGAAGCCAAACTTAAATTAACTTGTATCAGTTATTTTTCACTCCAATCAACAGTAACCACTATTTCATTTCTTCTATTGATTGCTTTGTAAGGCGGGTCATATCCATAAAATCTAAAGTTTCCTAGGTGTTTTATGTTATTGGCTTGCAGCAATGATTCCAATTTTTTACTGTAAAGTTTTATTTCCTTGTCCGAAGCATATCCATCAAAAGTAATAACAGCTGCGTATACTTCCGCTGTTTTACTTATCCTAACACTTTGGTCATTTGGTTTGGGTAAATCAGCTAAAGAGTAGTTTGATGGCATCACAAAACTCATACTAGAAGCTGTATCATTGATGTCCATTTGAACTGGAGCCGTCATGGCAATATTCTTATTGCCTTCATTGCCACCAAATATATATCCAGCTAATTTCCTAAAACCAGGGCCCGATAAATCCTTGTAGGACTTTGCATTTGAACTTATGGTTGCTAGGTTTGCCGAAGGATAAAATCGAATTTCAAAATCATTGTATTTTCGGATGAGTGAATACTTTTGTTCCTCCGTTTTGTCTTTGTTGGCTAAAATAAATGATTGAAATAACGCAACTAGAACCAAACCACCCACAACAATTAAAAATACAACTTTTAATTTTTCCATTACAATAAATCTTATTAATAAATACAACTTTAAATTAACAAGCTAGTATTGAATATAGTTTCAAAACAAGCTTTCAATTTTAAAACTACTTTTTGTTGTCACGTGAGATAGCAAGGCCAAAGCCAACGCCAAAAAGTAAGGTAATTAAACCTGCAAAATAAGGTATAAAATCAGTCATTTTTAGAGTTATTAATTAGTTTTAAATAAATACCAAAAGCAAGAATAGAAGGCACCCACAAACCAACAAAAGTACTGTCGGCTTTTTCACCTTGAAAATAAAGTATTTCTGAGAATATCAGTGATAAGATGGCTGCAACAAAAAGTAATTTGTCGGCGGTGGTGAATTTTTTAAACATTTTAATTATTTTATTTATAAGTTTAATTTCTATTTTTCGGATAATCTACTGCGTTGAATATAATGTTATAACCAGAAGCAAGTGGAATTGTTTTTTTTCTGAGAATTAAAGTTGATAAAACACCAACTAACGTTTCGATATTTTATTACCAGTACCTCTTTGCCTGCTACATTTAAATCTATCAGTATCCGAATTTCGCAATGCTTCATGTTTGGTCTTGCGCGTCTTCATTCGCTTTCGCCACATGCGGAAACTGGAGGGTATTGAGTTTTTGCGCATGAATTCAATCACGTCTTTTTCTTTCAAACCAAACTGAAATTCAATGGCCTCAAAAGGTGTGCGGTCTTCCCATGCCATTTGAATAATGCGGTCGATATCTGCCTCATTCATAATGCCTTTTTCGGTTTGGTTGTTTACCGCCAACTTACTCTCGTGCTCCATTAAATAGGCCAATAAAGATGGGTATTCAGCGCTTGTCTCTTTTAATCCTTGCTCAACCATAATTTTCTATAAGTTTGATTTTTATCATAATCATTTGCTTGCTTTTCTATATTAAATACCCTCGATGGCATTGGGTCGTTTCCCACTCCAGCAAGATAAGCCCAATTACCCCAATTACTACAAACATCATAATCTATTAATTGTTCTTCGAAGTATGCTGCTCCGTATCGCCAATCCAATTTGAGGTTATGACACAAATAGCTAGCTACATTTTGCCTACCTCTATTGCTCATAAATCCTGTTAATTTTAATTCTATCATGTTGGCATCAATAAAATCTATGCCTGTTTCTCCATTTTTCCATTTTTCAAAAGATGCCCGGTGGTGCTTGTTAAATCCAGTTTTTGTTGCTTTGATCCCATTTTGCAGAAAGAATTGATGGCGGTATTTTTTCATAATGAACCTAAAGTAATCTCTCCAAATAAGTTCAAAAATTAACCAATAGGTAGATTCATTTGCACCAAATTGCAATTCATACTTTTTTATCTCAGCATATATTTCTCTCGCTGATAAACATCCTAGGCTCAACCATGCCGAAAACTTGGATGAATAGTCTTCTCCTAACAGTCCGTTGCGGGTTTCTTTATAAGTAGAAATAGCCTTTGTGCCAATTAAGTAATGCGCTAATCTAGCCAAACCTGCTGTTTCTCCACCTTTAAATTGAATGGCTGCTCGTATATCTGTTTTTTCTTCTTCTAATCCCAATTGAGCCAAACTTGGTAAGTTAAGCGGTTCTATGTTTGGTGAATTAATAACAATTGGTTTAGGGAAAACAGGCCTCACCGTAGTTTCTTTCTCTGTTCGTTTTCTAAAGCTCGTAAACACATCTGGAATGTCTTTTAAAGTAAAGGGCAAATCCTGCGCATGGTATAAAGTGCTGGTGCTGAATGTATCAATTAAGCAGTTTATTTTAAAAAGTTCTTTCTCTACCAAATCATGAATTTGTAGCTCTTCATAAGCCACTTCCTTTTTGGTAAATATCTTTTGTGCTTGAAATTTCGCTGCCAATTCAACCAAAATTTCTTCTGGTTTGCCCATTCTTACTATTAGGCCTGAACCAATTTCTCTTAAGTTCTTGTCTAAATCTATCAGCGATTCCAATAAAAATCGAGCTCTAAAATCCCCAGTTTTCTTAAAACCAAAATTGGTGGTTTCAAATTGTGATTCATCCAAACAATAAACAGGAATTACCTGGTCGGCATAATTTATTGCTTCAATCAAAGTTTCATTGTCGTGTAACCTCAAATCTGTTTTAAACCAAACAATAGCTGTCTTCATTATAGTTCATTTATGTGATTAAGGTAATATTGTGCTTGATCCAACAATTCCGATTTAGCCTGAGGATTCATCTTGCGCCAAACATTATACATCATGCCAATCCTAGGGTTTTTACCAAGTTGAGCCTCATGTTTGTCGTAAAAATTCCAATACAAACTATTAAACGGACAAGCTTTATCGCCTGTTTTCTTGGCTTGGTCGTAATGGCAACCTTTGCAATAGGAGCTCATTTTATTGATATAGGTGGCAGAGCTCACATAAGGTTTAGTAGCAATAATTCCCCCATCTGCAAACTGGCTCATGCCTCTGGTATTTGTAATTTCAACCCATTCAATGGCATCAATATAGATTCCTAAATACCATTGATCTACCTCATCTGGATTTACTCC
>JBILJL010000294.1:0-3433 GCA_044377255.1 Bacteroidia bacterium | reverse complement strand
AAACACTGTTAATGCTGAACCAGGGCCAGTTATTTGACTACCCTCAAAAATTGTGCGCAATGCGGTATTGCTAACAATTAAAAAATTTGGAAACTCCTCCATTGTAATTGGATCACGAGTAAAACTCACCAAATTACAACCAGCAGGCGCGGAAGGATAAGTTAATCCATTGGCATAAAAGGTTGTATCAATAGAATTCCTATCGGCCCATCCGGTGAGATCCCAGGTTTTATTTGTACCGGCCACTTTGAGGGCGTTGCTAGAACTTACAGAAACGGAAGTGTCATCTGCTAATACGTACCAATCTCCAGCAACTGCAAAGTCGCTTCTATTAATGGTAATTTGAGAGAATGCTGAAAACCCAAACAGGGTAAATACAGCTAAGAGTATGTTTTTTTTCATATTTATAAATTTGTAAACTAGTTTCAAAAATAATGCCGCAATCCCAAAATATTATATTATTCGTATATAAAAGTGAATCTTTTTATTCAAAACTAAAAATCTTGAAAAGGAATCAAGGTAATTCCAGCAGAAAACAATCTGATATCAGGATTACCATTTTCCTGATTAAAATACGGTGTTAAACTATAATTTGCAAAAGCCCTAAACCACCCATAGCCAATTCTAGCTGTGGCGGTAAGTCGGAATGGATTGATGTTAAAATCATCTTTTGTTTTCGACGCTTGCGCGTAACCCGAAGCCGTTGATTCGGTTCTTAAATGGGAGTATGCTTTAAAGGTTCCAATTACGCCCACAGCAAAGTGAAAATTATTTATATCTTTTTTTGTTCTTGGAGCAAACTTTATTAACAAGGGAACATTCAAATTATAATTATACATTTTGTTTTTGTTAAAGGCTGTTAAACCAGAATCTGCACTTACCGTATTTACATTGGCAATCAATAATTGATCTGTATTAAACCTCAAATTTAAAAACTCCATTCCCAAGCCTGTTGTAATGGCAAGCTTATTCTTCACCAATTGCAAATCTCCCTCCAATAGGTTAATTCCATAAAACCAAGACTTCTCCACCCTACAATCTAAAAAATCGTAACCTGTGGGGAGTTTGGAACTAAAATTGGGCGACATAAGCTGACTCATGCCCAATTCAAAACCTGCGTACACTTTTTTCAAATCGTATCTTTTTGATTCATTCCCACAACATTTTTCATCTCCTTGCTCAGTTTCAATTCTAATTCCGCTTCCTTCTTCAATGATAATTACCTTTTTCTTTCCAACGGTAATGCGCGTAGTATCGTCATTGCTTTGGGTTCTATCATCTGCCATGCTTTCTCCTGTGTTGGCATCAACAATAGTAGAAACTCCGCTAACATTGATTCGCTTATTCACTGGATTTCCGGTATAAATTCCTTTTGCAGCACCATCGGCATTTATTTCCAATGTTTCACTTGCATTCACATTAAAGTAAGTTGAGCCATCAGCTTCCACCTTTAAAGAATTACATTTAAGTTCGTTTCCGTATAATTTAGAAGCACCATCAATTTCTATACTCGCAACCTCAGCCTTGCCTTGTAAATAAATTCTTGATGCACCATCAGCTTTAATCCCCAGATTCTTTAAGTCTGTTTTTAAATTTATTCTTGAAGCACCATCAATTTCTAAATCCAAAGACTCACCATTAATGCTGCTCCCCTCATCCATAGAAATATCACCTACTCCATCAAGTTTTATAGATTTGATAGTTGAATAATAAACTTTTATGATATCATTGTTGTTGGCTCCGTTTCCAGAATATTCTATTATTAAAGTACCATTATTTACGTTAAATTTATAGGCAGTAGGGTTTGAATTAAGAATTGCCCTACTTATAGTACCAGCAACAAGTTGCACTTTTATTGGAGCATCCATTTCAATTTTTGTAAAAGCGGGAAGACTAACTTCAGTTTGAGCCATAGCGGCCGAACTAAGCACTAATAGTGCTAATAATTTTATAATTTTCATAATGATGGTATTTTAATAATGCGTTATTCTTTCGTAAGCAAAAAATCTCGATACAATGCCAAAACTTTTGGTGCCAGTTTCCTCGTCTTTTTTATCGTGGTAAGCAATCCCTGTGGTTTTTTGTAGTAGGTTCAAAGCAACCAAACCTACATTTCCTTGCAACAATGAATCATTCGCATTTGATTGTTTTCCCCACAACATTTGTTTTGTTTTTTCAAAAAGCCATTGGCTAGGTTTTAAATAATTTTGGTCTGAACCCAAAGATGCCAAAGGATCTGATACTGGAGGCAAGAAAGCTGATTGATAACTTTGTTTAACCATTTCAAATTCTAGGTGTGGTTTTGCTAATAATATTTTTTTTGAAGGCAATTCTTTGAACACAATCTGTTGCAAATTTAAAGGCAAATTTTCCGCTTTAACTTTTTGCGCAACTGTAATGCTTTTAGGTTCATTGCTACTTTGCTTTTCAACTTTAATGAGTGGTTCAATTATAGGTTTAAAACTTTTTTCTTGTTGCAATGCGCTTGCTTGCGTTTCTTGCAAATCATTTTTTCGGTTCGAACTCAAATATATTAAACCTAACAGAAAAAATGCGATAAAAACAGCAGCAATTGACCCAAGTTTATAGTATAAAGGAATAATTTTAAATGCATTCTTTTTCAAAATTGCTTTGTTCTCAAAAACAATATTTTCGGAGATTAATTTAGTCATTTGAAAAAGCTTGAAATCACCAACTAACTTTGAATCTAGTGAAATTACTTGATTCAATTCTGCCAATTCTTTTTCAGATAAATCACCTTCAACAGCTGCTATCATGCTAGTTTCAAGCCAAGCTATTTCCTCAGATTTCTTCAAAAAACTAAAATCTTCCTTATCAACCTCTGTACCAACAAAAACTTCTCTGTCAATTAAATTTAATGATTCAAACTCCAATTGCAAATCAGGATTGTTGCCCAAAAATTGTTGCAATTCTATTTCTAAATGAGCAGCTAACTTTCCTTCCAAAAAGTCTATAATATAAATCTCGTAATTTTCTCTGTTAATCATACTCATACTATTTGCGAAACGTTTCCTAAATAGCTTTTCAATGCCAACCTTCCTCTATAAATATAAACCTTCACCTGACTTTCATTTAACCCTGTAATCTCCCCTATTTCCTCATAGCTATAACCTTCATAATCTCTCAACATAATTACCGATCGTTGAATTTCATTCAAGGTGTTCAAAGCCTTATCCAATACTTTTTTAATATCAGAATATTTGTTTTCGGTTTGAACCAAATCTTCATGGTAATCCTCCAACTGCGTGCTGCGTTTTTCTTTTCTAATTTTATCAATCATGGTATGATATCCGGTAGTAAACAAATAGCTCTTTGCTTTATTGGGATCAACCTGATCTAATTTTAACCAAACCTTTTCAAAAGTATCTTGCACCACATCACGCGCTGCATCTCGGTCCTTGAGGTTCTTCAC